>CAMMNR010000031.1 GCA_946498265.1 uncultured Clostridium sp.
GCATCTTCTATATTTCCATTATTAACTTTTATTTCTGACATTTATATTTCCCTCCTTCCGGCCATACGACAAATGTATGTTGGGATAACCCTAATTAACGATATATATTATACATTAAAGGTTTATACTTGTCAATAGTTAAAACTCAAATAGTACTGTTTTCTTAGCTTTTAGAGATTTTTGAACATCTATTATTCTTTGATTACTTGAACCTCTAAATCTTAATTTTAAGTCTTTTTTATCTTCTTCGAATTTCCCATCAACTATAACATCTAAATAAGATAAAAGTTCCGGTGTTTCTTCCCATGTCTTACACATCTTATCTACTACATCTTTGTCAAAAGTGTATCCAGTATAACACCAAATATTTTTATCTGGAAATTTTTCTTTCACCTTTTTTACTAATGGTAATAATCCTTTTTGATTTATATGTTCTAATGGTTCTCCTCCTAGCAAAGAAAGTCCTGATACATATGGATGGTCTAATTCTTCTATTACCTTATCTATTTCTTTTTGTGTAAATTCTTTCCCATAATTAAAATCCCATGCTTCTTGATTAAAACAATTTTTGCAATGGTGATTACATCCACTAACAAATACTGAAACTCTTACTCCTAATCCATTTGCTACATCTGCTTTTTTTATATCTGCATAATTCATTTATTATTCCTTCTTTCCTAATTATTGCTTTTATTTTTATTATGAGAAAAGTCCTCCAATCCAATTAAATAATGGGTTTTCAAATAATAATTCTCTCATCCATCCATTTGTGAATGGTATAAACCATAATATAACTCCTATAATGATAACAATAATAATTGTAAGCATAATTGCAAACACACCTTTTTTTGATGGTGCTTCGAAATTATCCATGGAAAATTTTCTATCTTTAAATAGCTTCTTGGTTAATGCTAGTATTGCTGAAAAAGTTCCTACTTGATATACACCTTCTGCATTATCTAATTTCTTTCTTCTCTTTTTATTATTCATTGTGCTTTCATCTTGTCTAATTTGCTGTTCTTGTTGTTCATGATAAATTCTTTGTTGTTCATGATAAAAATTTTGTTGTTCTTCATATATTCTCTGTTTTTCCAATTCCTCTCTCTGAATTTCAGCATCATATTGCTCCTTTAAAAAAGGATTAGATAAAACTTCATATGCTTCATTTATTTCTTGCATTTTATTTTCACAATATGTTTTTGCAATTCCCTGCTGCTTATCTGGATGATATTTTTGCACAAGAACTTTATATGCTTTTTCTATTACTTCACTAGAAGCTAATCTATTTACTTCCAATATTTCATAATAATCTTTCATATTGCTTAGATACTCCTTAATTTTTTCTTTTTTATTCTATACTAAAGAAACAAAAATATCAATACTAAATAAAAAAAATCTTCAATTTACGTTATAGCAGCAAAAAGTATAATATATATGTCTGAAAATCACATACTAAACTATAACATAAAAAAATACCTCAAAAGTATATTAGCCCTTGAGGTATTTTATTTAAATTTATTATTAAACTGCTCTTTTATATTTAATATAAGTTATTATTCCTGCAACAACACCTACAATAATTCCTATAATTAGAAAATCACCTACAAGTCCTGTTTTTGGTAATGTTAACCCTGAATTTTGCGAATTCGGATTATTTGGTACAACACTATTGGAAGAAATATTATTGCCACTAATATTAGTATTATTCCCGCCACTACTGGAATTACCTCCTGTATTAGTATTGTTTTGGTTTCCTCCACCATTTTCTACTATTGTAACTTCAGCAGATACATCTTCTATAGTAAAACTTTCTGTATCAGTAGAGAATTCATTACTCTTTAATGCAATTGTTTGCTCTCCTAGTTCTGCACCCTCTTTTACAGTCAATATAATTTTTCCTATCGCTTGATCTTCACTTGTTGTTTCATAATCTGATTTCGTAATAGTAAGGGAATCTTCAATTAGAGTTACTCCCCAAACATTATTATTGTCTGATTGTACTTGCACATCAAATACATCAGTATTGACATCTATTACTCCATTGTATATAGCAATTCCAGAACCAGCTTCAATATTAGAAACATTCATTGTAAGAGTCACACTCTCTCCTACTTGTAATTCTTCTTTGTCTGGTGTTAATGTCAAAGTACATGTATAATCATCTGCCGCTAAACTTTTAATTCCTATTGTCCCAATAAAAATCACAAAAATAGCTAGCATTAATATTATCTTTTTCAATTTTTTATTTATCATGAATATTCCCCCTATATAGTTATATACTTATTATATTATATATCTCATATTTTATCATTTTTTTCAATAGGTCCTATTTCCCTAAAAGGATAATTCGTTGAAGTATAGGGGATTTTAGCTTTTTTACATTTTTATTACATTTTTGTTACATTTTTGTTGCATTTCTATTACATTTTCTTTTCCTAGTACAAATCTACTGAACAATAGTGGGCTTCCTTTAATATTTTTCCTGTTTATAATACTCCAAATCCCGTGGCATTGTTCATGTGTCAAATTTTATCCAAATATTGCTTCAAATTCATCTGCCTCTATTTTCTCTTTTTCTAGTAATATTCCTGCTACTTGATGTAATTTATCAACATTATCTGTTAATATTTGTTTTGCTCTATTATATCCTTTATCTACTATTGATTTTGTTTCTTCATCAATAATAGCAGCAGTCTCTTCTGAGTATTCTTTTGCTTGTGCAAAGTCTCTTCCCAAAAATACCTCTTCTTGGCTAGAACCTAACATTAATGTTCCTATTCTATCACTCATACCATATTTAGTAACCATACTTCTAGCAATTTTTGTTGCTCTTTCTATGTCATTACTTGCTCCAGTTGAAATATCATTTAATATAAGTGCTTCTGCAACTCTACCACCTAGTAGAGAAACTATATTTTCTTCCATTTCAGTTTTTGACATAAAAGATTTATCTTCAGTTGGACGATACATTGTATATCCTCCAGCCATTCCTCTTGGTACTATTGATATTTGATGTACTGGATCTTGAGTTTCTAAGAAATGGCTTACAACTGCATGACCTGCTTCATGATAAGCAACTAATCTATTTTCTTTTTCACTTCTTACCTTAGTTTTCTTTTCAGGTCCCATTGTTACTTTAACCATTGCATCTTCTATTTCTCTCATTCCTATTTCATTTAAGTTTCTTCTAGCTGCTAATAATGCTGCTTCATTTAATACATTTTCTAAGTCTGCACCTGCAAATCCAGATGTATTTTTTGCTATTACTTTTAAGTCTACATCATCAGCTAATCTTTTCTTTCTTGAGTGAACTTCTAATATTTGTTCTCTTGCTTTTACATCAGGTAATCCTACTACTATTTGTCTATCAAATCTTCCGGCTCTTAATAAAGCTTTATCTAATACGTCTGGTCTGTTTGTTGCTGCAAGTACTATTACTCCTTCATTTTCTGCAAAGCCATCCATTTCAACTAATAATTGATTTAATGTTTGCTCTCTTTCATCATGTCCGCCACCAAGTCCTGCTCCTCTTTGACGTCCAACTGCATCAATTTCATCTATAAATATAATACAAGGTGCATTTTTCTTTGCTTGCTCAAATAAATCTCTTACTCTTGAAGCACCAACACCTACAAACATTTCAACAAAGTCTGAACCACTTATTATAAAAAATGGTACTCCTGCTTCTCCTGCTACAGCTTTTGCAAGTAATGTTTTACCTGTACCTGGTTGACCAACTAATAAAACTCCTTTAGGAATTCTTGCTCCCATATCTGTAAATTTTTTAGGATTTTTCAAAAATTGTACTATTTCTTCTAATTCTTCTTTTTCTTCATCAACACCTGCTACATCTTCAAATGTTATTTTATTCTTCTCAGCTGGTGTCATCATTCTTGCTTTACTCTTTCCAAATGTCATTGTTTTGCTTCCTGGATTTCCACTATTTGCTCCACCCATCATTAAGAACCAGAAAATTAAGAAAATTATTAATAATCCAAATGGTGTTAATAAACTAAGTATTGTTATAAATATTGATTGTGATTTTTCTTCTAATGTAAATGCTCCGTTTTTCAAATATTCTTCAGAATAAGTTAAAAAACTTCCCATATCTGGTATATTAACTTCTTTTTTTAGTTTATCATCTTTCATTTGAACTGTTGCTGTTTTACCATCTGACTCAATTTCAATTGATTCTACATTTCCTTCATTTATATTAGTAAGTAATTCAGAATATTTTAATTTAGAATCACTATTTTCTACTATAGATGACAGAACTACTATAAATATTACTCCTATTATCAGCCACATTGCTAATGTTTTTATTCCATTTTTCAAAATAATTCCTCCTCATGTTTTTTATTTATCTACTGCCCACTTGAAACAATAGACACTTCTTAAAATGATAAAATTCTTATATCATATTGTTTTTTCTTTTTCAATAGTTTTTTTATTTCTTTTTCATTACAAAAAATATTAAATTTCTAAGCCTTTACGGATAATAGTTATACCCTTGATATATATATTTTATGGTTTTTTACAAAAACTTTAAGATTTTTATTAGGAGTTAAATATTTATTTCCAATATTATTACTACAAAGTTTTAAAATATCTTCTATATGTACTCTTTCTATTCCTTTTGAACTCCCAAAAAGTCTTGTTATAGTATATAATATAATTCTTGATTTTATTACTTTTTCTTGTAAATTAAACTGTTTTAAATCTAAAGCTATTTCATTTTCTTTTTCATCTAATAGTATATATGTATATGCTTTTTTTACTTGTTTTTCTATATATTCTTCTTCTTCTGCAACTAATGTTGACAATCTGTCCATTGTATCTACGATATTAGAATTGAACTCTTTTTTTATATACGGAATAACAATATTTCGTATTTTATTCCTTGTATATACATTATCAAAATTAGATTTATCTATTCTAGGATTTAAATTTTGTTTTTTACAATAATCTTCTATCTCATTTCTTTCACATTCGATTAATGGTCTTATATATTTATCTCTTTTTACTTCTATTCCTTTTAGTCCATTTATTCCTGTTCCTCTTAAAATATTCATAATAATAGTTTCAGCCTTATCGTTTTTATTATGTGCAATAGCTATCTTATTTGCATTTGTCTTTTTCAAGATTTCTTCAAAAAAAGCATATCTTTCATTTCTTCCTGCTTCTTCAGTTCCTATTTTATTAGTATTAGCTATTTTTTTTACATCTATTCTTTTAGCATAAAATTCAATATCATTTTTTTCACAAAATTTTTTAACAAATTCCTCTTCTTCGTTTGCTTCATCTCTAATCATATGATTAACATGTGCCACAACAATTGCCAAAGGGGACGGGCTATTTTGGCACACTTTTATTAAAATGTCTAATAAACACATTGAATCTGGTCCTCCTGAAACTCCAACTACTATTTTGTCACCACTTTCTATTAAATTATATTTCTGTATTGTTTTTATTGTTTTAGTATAACAATCTTCTTTTATTCTTTTTGACATTTTTTTCTCCTTCTTTATTTTCTGTTTTTATCGATTTTGGCTTTATCATACTTTTTTTATTCGTTAATCGTTTTTTAATAATTTTCTTAAACTCTCTCTGTTTATTTGAATTATATTTTCCATAATTCTAAATGAAATATTTTTCAATTTTAACAATTTGACTAATTCCTTTAAATATTTTCTATTATCATGCAAGTCTATCATACTAATATTTTTTGTTTTTAAATAATTATCAACTTCTTTTTTACATATTTGATTTTTATCAACTTTATCACATTCCAATAAATGAAACTCTAAATCATTTTCATCATTATTTATTAATTCTCTTTTTTCACTTTGTAATATTGATATTTCAAGATTTTTTCTTACATTTTCTTGACTATTCTTATATAACATACTAAAACTTGAAAATCTATAATCTGACTTATCCTCACAAATTCCAGCTTTTATTGGGTTTTCATGAATATAATCTATACAACGATATAAATGTTTTAAAGACATTATCACTTGTGATTTATATCTATTTTTAAAAACATATCCAGTTCTATCATGTTTTTTATTGTAATAAACTGCATATTGTGTATTTATTTTGTGCATAAATGTTGCCATATCATTAATATTTTGCGTATTTATTAAAATATGCGAATGATTATCCATAATGCAATATGATAATATTTTAATATCTAAACTTTTTTCTTCTGAATTAATTAACTTCAAATATTTAATTTTTTCTTCATTTGTTCCAAATATATATTCTTTATTTATTCCTTGTGTCATTATATGAAAAAAAGACACTGTCATATGGTTTCTTGGTATTCTTGGCATAAATTCTCCTTTCAAATTTTAAAATATGCCCCTATATAACATTGTCCCCCCAAAAGTATGTAAAAATATTAATTATATTTGACACCAAAGTGTGCCAAAATAGCCCGTCCCTCTTGGCACACTAATCATCAAACCTTTTCTCTAAATTCACAAATTTTGTATAACTTCCTAACCATAATAAATCTACTGTTCCTAAAGAGCCTCCTCTATGTTTTGCTATTATAACTTCTGCAATATCTTTTTTTTCACTTTCTTTGTTATAATAGTCATCTCTATATAAGAACATTACTATGTCTGCGTCTTGCTCTATTGCTCCTGATTCTCTCAAGTCTGATAACATTGGCCTATGATCAGGTCTCTGTTCTACGGCTCTTGATAATTGTGATAATGCAATTACTGGAACTCCTATTTCTTTTGCTAATATTTTTAATGATCTACTAATTTCTGAAATTTCTTGTTCACGAGTTCCACCTCTTCTGTTACTTCCTTGTACAAGTTGCAAATAATCTATTACTACCATTCCTATATTTTTTTCTAGTTTAAGTTTTCTACATTTTGCTCTTATTTCCATTACTGATATTCCTGGTGTATCATCTATATATATTTCTGCATCTGATAATGGTCCTATACTTCCTGCTAATTTTGTCCAGTCATCATCATCTAGTTTTCCTGTTCTTACTTTATTACTATCTACCATTGCCTCACTACATAAAATTCTATTTACCATCTGCTCTTTTGACATTTCCAAACTAAATATCACTACTGGTACATTAGCTCTTACTGCAGCATTTGTAGCTATATTAAGTGCAAATGCTGATTTTCCCATTGCTGGTCTAGCGGCAATTAATATTAAATCTGACCCATGAAACCCTGCTGTTTTATAGTCAAGTTCTGTAAATCCTGATGGTACCCCTGTTATATGTTGTTTTCTATTATACAATTCTTCCAATTGAGTAAAACTTTCCACTAATACGTCTTTTATAGGTGTATAACCTTTTTTGTCTTTGTTTTGCATTATATTAAAAATTTTCTTTTCCGCACTTTCCATTATATCTTCAACATCTTCAGTTGGATCATAACCTAAATCTATTATTTCATTTGCTGTTTTTATAAGATTTCTTAAAGTTGATTTCTCTTCCACAATTTTTATATATTTTATTGCATTTGCCGTTGTTGGAACTTTGTCTGGTAAAGTAACTAAATAATCTAATCCACCTATTTGCTCAAATTTACCAATACTTTCTAACTCTGATTTTACTGTTATTATATCTATAGGCTCATCTCTATTGTATAAATTTAGAATCGCACTATAAATAGCCCTATTATCAGGTCTATAAAAATCTTCTTCTTTTAATATTTCTATTGCTGAAATTACTGCATCTCTATCAGTTAGCATACTACCTAAAACCGCTTGTTCTGCTTCTAAATCATGTGGTGGTACTTTTCCTAATTCCATTTTTATACACCTTTGCTTTCTTCTTTATTTTTCTGAAATAACATCAACTTTTAAACTTCCTATAACACCTTCAAATAATTTTACTTCTATATTATGAACACCAAGTGTTTTTATTGTTTCTTTTAAGTCAATTTTTTTCTTATCAATGTTTATTCCATGTTGAATTTCTAATTCCTTAGAAATTTCTTTTGTAGATACTCCACCAAATATTTTTCCGTTTTCTCCTGCTTTTACTTTTATTCTTAATGATATTCTTTTTAATTTGTCTGCTATTTTTATTGCTTCTTCTTTTTCTTGGTCTTTTTGAAATTTCATTGAATTTTGTTTTGCTCTTAATTTATTCATATTTTCATTATTTGCTTCTACAGCTAAATTTTTGGGAAATAAAAAGTTACGTGCATATCCATCTGAAGCGTTTATTACTTCATCTTTTTTTCCTACACCTTTTATATCTGCTTTTAATATTACTTTCATAGCACTTCCTCCTTTTTATGGATGGGCTAGATAGGGAATTTGGGGACGGACTGTAGGGAATTTGGGGACGGGGGTTAAAATCCCTATATGAATCTAGAACATAAAAACATTCTCTTTGTTTTTAATTTATAGGGATTTTAACCCCCGTCCCCAAATTCCCTACAGTCCGTCCCCAAATTCCCTATCTAGCCCTATTCCTAATTTTCTAATTCATAAAAATATTCATTTATTCTATTTATTAGCTCTTGTTTTGTTTCTTCTAATGTCATTCCTTCTACTTGTGCTCCTGCTAATGTTATATGGCCTCCGCCTCCTAATTTTTCTAGTATTATTTGCACATTTACATCTCCTATTGACCTACCACTTATACATACTTTATTGCCTTGGTTTCCTATTACAAATGATGCTGTTATATTGCTTATTGTAAGTAATTCATCTGCTGCTTTGGCACATATTAAACTTGCATCTTTTTCTTTTTTGTCATATATAGCTATGGCTATTGATTCATTTACTATCTCTGCATTCGTTACTATTTCCGCTATTTTGTTAAATGTTTCTAAGTCACTTTGGAACCATTTTTTTACTCTTATTATGTCTATACCTTTCTTTCTTAAAAATGCTGCCGCTTCAAATGTTCTTACTCCTGTCTTAAATGTGAAATTTTTTGTATCCATCATTATTCCTGCATATAAACTTTCTGTTTCTATCATTTTTAAGTCCACTCTTGTTTCAGCATATTGGATTAATTCTGTAACTAATTCTGCTGCTGATGATGCATATACTTCTTGGAAAATAAGTATTGCATTTTCTATATAATCTGTACTTCTCCTGTGATGATCTATTACTACTATTTTCTCTGTCTTATTTAATAATTCAGGTGCTTCCACATAATTTATTTTGTGTGTATCAACAACAACTAATAATGTATCTTTATCTATATTTTCTTCTGCAACTTCTTTAGTAATTAAAATATCCTCATATTCTGGATCTTTTAATAAAGCATTTTTAAAAGTTTGTAATGTATTATTTTCATCACTATCTATTATATATGCATTTTTACCTAAACTTTTTGCTAGTCTATATACTCCCAGACTTGACCCCATAGAGTCTATATCAGGATTAGTATGTCCCATTACCATAACCTTATTGGAATCTCTTATTAAATTTTCTAATGCATGTGCTACAACTCTTGCTTTTACTTTGGTTCTTTTCTCTACTTCTTGGGCTCTTCCTCCATAAAATTTATAAATTTCATTTTCTCTAATTACTGCTTGGTCTCCACCACGTCCTAGAATAACATCCATCGCTTCTTGAGCTGATTTAAATTTATCCTTATCTGTTATTCCATCATTTGATACTGCTATACTTAATGTAAGCTGTAAATTTTCATTTGTGTGAATTTCTTTCACTCTGTCTAATATACTAAATTTGTCCTCTTTCACCTTTTCTAGGTATCTTTGTTCAAACAAGTATATATATGTGTCTCTATCTGATTTTATTAATATTCCATTTGTTTGATTTGTCCAATCATATACACATTTATCTATTTCCGCAAGTATTTGAGTTTTTTCTTCACTTTCTATTTGTTGTATTGTTTCTTCATAGTTATCTATCATCATTATTGTTACACAAGATTTTGAATTTTTATATTCTTTTTGTAATTTGATATTTTCTGTTTCATCTATAAAATATAACATCATGATATATTCTTTGCCATTTTTTTCTTTGTTATTTTTTGATTTTACAAACTTTGCTAATATTTCATAATACTTTTCATTAATTTGTATATGTTTTAATATTGGGGTATTGTCATTTTTTTCTTTATTTATAATATCTGATTTTATATCTATTATTAAATTATTTAGATAAGATTTGATATCTGTATCTTTAAATTCTTCTGAAAATTTTGTATTTTTCCACGTAACATTTCCATTAGTTTCAATTATTATTAATGGAAATGGTGAATTTATTAGACTTGTTTTTGCTGCTGAATCTATTGTTAGTGTTAAATCTTGAATTGTCTCATTTATTTCACTTTTCTTCTTATTGTTAGTGTAATATGAATATATTGCTATAATTAAAAATAAAAATATCGCTGGAATTATCATATGTCTATTTTCAACACATATTACAACCAATAATAAAAAGATAATAGCTAAATATATTTTGTTTCTTGAAATAAAAATTTCAAAGATTTTTTTACTTTTATTTTGCATACACCTTTTTCTCCTTATATTTTATCTATTATATTTTACTTAGAAAAGTGAAATTTGTCAAGTTTACATATATTATTTAAACATTAAAGATGATATATAATAATTAATATATCATCTTTAATATTATAATTTATATAAAATATATATATTATAATTTATATAAAATATATATATTTATTTATTTTTCTTCCAAACAGCATATAAAGTTACTTCACTGCCATCCACACTCAAATTTTTAACTTTTGCATTATCTGCATATGTAGGAATTGTTGCATTAGCATCTTTACTCCATCCTATAAATGTGTATCCTTCTCTTGTAAATACATTTTGTCTTAAAGTTCCAAATCTGTTACATGTAAAGCTTGAATTACTCATTGAGCCTGTTCCATTATTAGCATTATATTTTACTGTGTATGAACGATTATGCCATGTAGTTGAAGTCGATGTATGTCCTGGACAATATGTTTCAGTATGTCCTGGGCAATATTCTACTTTATGTCCCGGACATGAATATTGTGTAACTGTATGTACAACAGCAGAAGGTGGTGTATATATAGATGTATGTGGACATCCTCCGTCTACTTTTCCATACGTAACAGATCCTGTTGTGCTTCCACATATAGGTCCAGCGTTTTGACGATATCGTGCAGTCATTGGATCTCCACAATCTGGACAAGGTGACTCCGTATAAGCTAAGCTATAAGTATGACGACATTGTACTTGAGTTTCTACACATCCTGGAGAACAATATTCAGTTTTAGTAGTACATGGTGTTGAGTGTTCATATTTTCTAGTTCTACATCCAGGACAATAAGTTGTGGATGTAGAACTAGAACTATATTGTCCAACTCTAGAATCAAAGTTATTTATCGCAATACTCTGTTTAGTCATTAAATTACTAGCATCCTTTACATAAAAGTAATATGTTTCATTTGAACCAATTTCATACTTTAATGTTATTTGCTCTATAGTCGGATCCATTGGTATCCATCCTGTAGAATTCGCTGTTAAATTTGAATCTGTAGAAAACTGATAAGCTACAATTCCACTCTCATTATCTTTAGCAACTCCAATTAAGTTAGTTAAACTATTAAGATTACTATTTGTATTCTCTTCTGTTAAACTAATTATTACAGGTGGAGTAATATCAGTCCATTGAGCATATAAAATTATTGTTTCTCCTCTTTTGGCTATATTTTTTATTTTTGCCTTATCAGCATAACTAGTTCCTGTCCCATCTGGTTTTGTATTCCATTCTTTAAAACTATACCCTTTTCTTGTAAATCCATTTGCTGTTAAAGGCTGTTCCACATCAAATGTATGTATACTGCTTGTTGTAGTTCCACTTGTAGCTCCATTTCCATCATATTCTATTGTATATGTTAATTTTCCTTCTTCCACATCCTGTAAAATTTCATCATAAATCTCATCTATATTTTCATCAGAATCATATCCTTCTTGTATTTTTGCAATATCTTTCATCTGTGTGCTAAGTTTATTAGTATTAAATGCATACACGCCTGCTGTAAATATTATAAAAAATAGCATCACTACTATAACAAATAATGTAATTGATCCTTTTTCATTTTTCTTAATTAAATCTTTGCTTATTTTATCCATGAAGACTCTCCTTTTTTATTATATATATATTATTATTGTAAACTTGTTATAAAATTAATGCAATATATATTTTTTACCAATATTTTTAATGTGCTTTATATTCCTACGGATAAAATATATTATATACTTTTATAATTATATTAAATATTTATTACATTTTTATTTCAAAAAGAATAAAATTTTTAAAGTCCCTTTCTCCGTAAGTAATGCCAAAAGTTGCCATAGGGAATTTTGGAAAAAGAACTTCCCAAAATTCTCTATGACAACTTTTATACTTCGATATTAAGCTTCTTGTTTTTCTTCGTCAGTTTCTTCTGATTCTTCTTGTTGATTTTCTGTACTTATATGAATATTTTGATATCTTTGCATTCCAGTTCCAGCTGGTATTAATTTACCAATTATTACATTTTCTTTTAAACCTTGTAAGTCATCTATTTTTCCTTTTACTGCTGCTTCTGTTAATACTCTTGTTGTTTCTTGGAATGATGCTGCTGATAAGAAACTATCTGTTGCAAGTGATGCTTTTGTTATTCCTAATAGTACTCTCTTTCCTGTTGCTGGACGTTTTCCTTCTGCAATTACTTCATTATTTTTATCTTCGAATTCATACATATCTATTAATGTTCCTGGGAACATATCTGTGTCCGCATTGTCTTCTACTCTTACTTTCTTAAGCATTTGTCTTCCTATTACCTCAATATGTTTGTCATTTATATCAACACCTTGATTTCTATATACTTTTTGTACTTCTGTTATTAGGTATTCATATACTCCTTCTGGTCCTTTAATTGCAAGTATTTCACTTGGATTAATAGAACCTTCTATTAATGGATCACCTGCTTCTACTATATCTCCGTCATGTACTTTCATTTTTGAACCAAATGGTATTGTATAAGTTCTTGAATCATCATTACTTGTAACAACAACTTCTTTTTTCTTTTTAGTTTCTTTTATTTTGACTTTTCCTGCTATTTCTGAAATTATTGCTACACCTTTTGGTTTTCTAGCTTCAAACAATTCTTCAACTCTTGGAAGACCTTGCGTAATATCTGCAACTCCTGCTACACCACCAGAATGTATTGTTCTCATTGTAAGCTGTGTTCCAGGTTCACCAATTGATTGAGCTGCAATTATTCCCACTGCTTCTCCTATTGATACTAAGTCTCTTCTTGCTAATCCCATGCCATAACATTTTTGACATACTCCATGTTTTGAATGACATCCAAGCACTGAACGTACTTTTAGTTTTTCAATTCCTGCTTCTACTATTTCATCTGCAATATTTTCTGTTATCATTGTATTTTTGTCAACAATTAATTCTTTTGTCTGTGGATTAATTACATCTTCTGTAGTATATCTTCCAAGTAGTCTTTCTTGCATTTTTTCTATTATTTGATTTCCATCTTTTATATCATATACTATTATTCCTTCATCTGTTCCACAATCATGTTCTCTAACTATTATGTCTTGTGAAACATCAACCAATCTTCTTGTTAAATATCCAGAGTCAGCTGTTCTTAATGCTGTATCTGAAAGTCCTTTACGAGCTCCATGAGCTGAGATGAAGTATTCTAGGGCATCTAATCCTTCTGCAAATGATGATTTAATTGGTATTTCTACAGCTTTACCAGTTGTACTAGCCATAAGTCCACGCATACCTGCTATTTGTCTTAATTGGCTCATATTACCTCTGGCCCCTGATCTTACCATCATATATATTGGATTTAAATCATCAAAGTTTTCTTCCATTTTGTTACTTACTTTTTGAGTTGTATCTTCCCATACATTAATAACTGCATTATATCTTTCATCATTTGTTATTAAACCTCTTGCATATTGTTTTCTAATATTTTCAACTTTCTCGTCAGCTTCTTGTAATAATTCTTTTTTAGCTTCTGGCACTTTTACATCATCCATTGAGAATGTTACACCTGCTAAAGTAGAATATTTAAAGCCTAGCGCTTTTATATAGTCTATTACTTCTGCTGATTCTGTTAGTCCATGTGTTCTTATTACTCTTTCTATAATTGTCCCCATTGATTTTTTCATAACTGGAAAATCTATTTCATATTGGAATGGATCTTCTTTTCTGTTTATAAATCCTAAATCTTGTGGTATTCCTTGGTTAAAGATTATTCTTCCTACACTTGTTTCTATTTTCTTTGTTTTTATTTCTCCATCTATTTCTTTTGAAACTCTTACATAAATTTTAGCATGTATTCCCACTTCATGATTTTCATATGCCATTATTGCTTCTTCTGGATCTTTGAAATAATTTCCTTCTCCCTTTTCTCCATCTAATACCATTGTTAAATAATATGAACCTAATATCATGTCAAGTCTTGGTACTGCAACTGGTCTACCATCTTGTGGTTTTAAAAGGTTGTTTGTTGCAAGCATTAGATATCTTGATTCCGCTTGCGCTTCTGGTGATAATGGTAAATGTACAGCCATTTGGTCACCATCAAAGTCTGCATTAAATGCTTCACAAACTAATGGGTGAAGTTTTATTGCTCTTCCTTCTACTAAAACTGGCTCAAATGCTTGTATACCAAGTCTATGTAGTGTAGGTGCACGGTTTAACATTACTGGATGGTCTTTTATAACATCTTCTAATATTCCCCATA
>CAMMNR010000032.1 GCA_946498265.1 uncultured Clostridium sp.
GTGCTTTTGTTCCTTTTTTTATTGTCCATGCTCTTACTTCTGGTTCTCCAGCTGTTAGAAATGACATTAGCCCTAATAAGTCATAACTCTTTTTTATTACTTTATCTAGTCCAGATTCATTTAATCCTAATGCATCTAGCATCTCTTTTTTGTCTTCATCTTCTAAACTTGATAATTCTTCTTCTATTTTAACACATAATGGAATTACTTCTGCATTTTCATTTGTGGCATATTCTTTTACTTTTAAAACTAATTCGTCATTTTCTGCATTTTCTAATTGTTCTTCTGAAACATTTGCAATATATAAAATAGGCTTTGTAGTAAGTAAAAACATATCTTTTACTATTGCCTGTTCATCTTCATTAAATTCTATTGTTCTTGCAGATTTTCCATCTTCTAATGTTTTTTTGATTTTTTCTAATAAATCTATTTCTGCTTGATATTTTTTATCTGCTTTTAAATTTTTTCTTGCTTTGTCTAATCTTTTATTTACTGTTTCTATATCAGCAAATATTAATTCTAAGTTTATTGTCTCTATATCTCTTATAGGGTCTACACTTCCATCAACATGTACTACATTTTCATCATTAAAACATCTTACAACTTCACATATTGCGTCTGTTTCTCTAATATGTGATAAAAATTTGTTTCCTAATCCTTCTCCTCTACTTGCTCCTTTTACTAGACCTGCTATGTCTACAAATTCAATAACTGCATGTGTTACTTTTTGAGGATTGTACATTTTTGCCAAGTTGTCTAATCTTTCATCTGGCACAGGTACAACTCCAACATTTGGTTCTATTGTACAAAATGGATAATTTGCACATTCTGCTCCTGCTTTTGTAATACTATTAAATAATGTACTTTTTCCTACATTTGGTAATCCTACTATTCCTAATTTCATTATTTATTTTATGACATATTAATAATTAAAATATATCATAATCTCCTTTCTTCATAGATTTTATTTAATATAATAAAATATTTCATTAATTTACTATCAAATTTTAACATATTTGAATTTATAAATCAACTAAAATTTTTAGCCGAAGTAAATTTACTTCGGCTTATTGCAGAGTTTTTTTATGTCAAGTACTAACCTTTTACTTTTTCGCTATCTCCTCTTAGAATCTTCTCAATAAATTCATCTATTTTCATTGTTCCAATATCTCCGTCTTTTCTAGAACGTACAGAAACTAAATTTTCATCTGCTTCTTTTTGTCCTGCAATGACCATATATGGAACTTTTTCCAATTGTGCTTCACGGATTTTATAACCTATTTTTTCATTTCTATTGTCTAATTTTACACGTATTCCTTTTTGATGCATTTGTTGTTCTATTTTTTCTGTATATTCGTGTTGTTTTTCTGATATTGGTAAAATTTTAACTTGTACAGGTGCTAACCATACAGGTAAATTTCCTTTTGTTTCTTCTAATAAGAATGATATAAATCTATCAGATGAACCTAGTATTGCTCTATGAATAACTACAGGTCTATGTGCTTTTCCATCTTCCCCTATATATTCCAATTCAAATCTTTCTGGTAAAGCAAAGTCTAATTGACATGTTGGTATTGTTACATCATGATTTAATGCTGTTTTTATTTGTATATCAATTTTTGGTCCGTAAAATGCTGCTTCTCCTTCTGCTTCATAAAAATCAATGTTTAATTCTGTTAATATTTCTCTTAGTTGACTCTCTGCTGTTTCCCACATTTCATCATTATCAATATATTTTTCCTTGTTATTTTTATCTCTTAAAGATAATCTATATTGGAAAGCTGAACTTGGGAAACCAAAATCTTTTTGATATACTTCTACTATTAAATTTAGAACTTTTCCTACTTCTTCTTTTATTTGATCTGGTCTTACAAAAAGATGTGCATCATTTTGACACATTTGACGAACACGCTCTAGTCCACAAACTGCTCCACTATTTTCGTATCTAAAATCATGTGCAAGTTCTCCAATTTTTATTGGTAAGTCTCTATATGAGTGCATTGAATTTTTATATATTAACATGTGATGTGGACAATTCATTGGTCTTAAAACCATTTCTTCTGTATCCATTTTCATAATTGGAAACATATCATCTTTATAATGATCCCAATGTCCACTTACTTTATATAATTCTGTATTTGCAAGTGATGGTGTATATACATGGTCATAACCTAATGCAATTTCTTTATCTTGTATATATCTTTCCAAAATTCTTCTAATAGTTGCTCCATTTGGCAAATACATTGGAAGTCCTGAACCTACTAATTTATGTGTCATAAATATATTTAAGTCTTTTCCTATTTTTCTATGGTCTCTTTGTTTTGCTTCTTCTAGAAAGTTTAAATATTCTTCTAATTGACTAGCTTTTGGGAAAGATATTGCATATATTCTTTGAAGCATTTTATTTTTTTCACTACCTCTCCAATATGCTCCTGAAGATGATAATATCTTAACTGCTTTAACTTTCCCTGTACTTTCTAGATGTGGTCCTGCACATAAGTCTGTAAAATCTCCTTGTTTATAGAAACTTATTTCTTCTCCTTCTGGTAATTCTTCAATTAATTCTTGCTTATATGGTTGCCCTTCCATCAATTTTAAAGCTTCATTTTTAGGAAGTGTAAACTTTTCTATTTCTATATTTTCTTTTATAATTTTTTTCATTTCTGCTTCTATTTTTTCTTTATCTTCATCAGTAAATGGTTTTTCTACATCAAAATCATAATAAAAACCTTCATCTATTGCAGGTCCAATTGCAAATTTAACATCTGGAAATAATCTTTTTACAGCTTGAGCCATAATATGTGAAGTTGTGTGCCAATATGCTTTTTTCCCTTCTAGACTAGAATCAAACGTATTAATAACAAGGTTACAATCCTCATTTAACTTAAATCTTAAATCTTTAACTTCTCCATTTACTTCTCCACAAGTTGCTACTCTTGCTAATCCTTCACTAATTTTTTTTGCTACTTCTAAAATGCTTGTTCCTTTTTCTACCTCAATGATAGAATTGTCTTTCAATGTGATTTTTAACATATTTATTCCTCCTTTTGTCTCATTTGGGACGTTTCTTTTTGAGACATTTTGTCTTATTGGTACCTGTCCCTATTGAGACATAATATAAAAACACCCCTAATGAATATAATATTCATAGGAGTGCATTTATCTATACACGGTTCCATCCTAATTTTAACTTAATTTTAGATTATAACGTATCTTAAACGTCTAGCTTTTTCACTAGAAACATAAAGAGGTAGTTTTCAAATATGTTTGCTTAAGTTAGCTTTCAGCCAATGACTAACTTTCTCTTTAAGTAACCTTTATTTTACTCTTCTCTTATTGTTTTTATTTTTAAAATTATCATGTTATATTTTAATACTTTTTTTTAAAAAAGTCAATGATTTGTATTAAAAATCATTTACTTTTACAAATTAATATTATATAATTGTATAGTATATTTTATTTGCTTCCATAGCTCAGTTGGCAGAGTGCTACCTTGGTAAGGTAGAGGTCACGGGTTCAATTCCCGTTGGAAGCCCCATTAATATATTATTTTTAAAATAATTTTTGTATATATTTACTGCCACTAAATCTAGTCTTGAATGTATTACAGATTTAAAAAGTGATATTTATACTCTTATAAATATCACTTTTATAAATTTTCTCTATTCATAAAATTATAACTTTTATTCTTTTCAAGAAAAAATAGGGAAAAAAAAGGGCGTCCCCTTTTTCCCTATTCATTAAATAAATTTTTTATTGCTTTTTTCCTTATTCTTTGAATTGCATTGTCTACTGATTTTACTGGAGAATCTAATTTTTGCGCTATTATATTATAACTTTCTCCTTTTATAAATCTATTTAGCACTTGTTTTTCAAAATCACTTAATGTTTTTTCTATGTTACTTTGTAACTGCTCATAATATTCTTTTTTCATTATTGTTTCTAACGGATCTTCTATTGTGTTACTATCAAATGTATCTATTAATTCTACACTATCTTCTTCGTTGTTATCATACGCTGCTGTATTCAGAGATAAATACGAATTTAGTGGCATATGCTTTTGTCTATTTGATGTTTTTATTGCAGTTATTAATTGTCTTTCTATACATATATTTGCAAAAGATTTGAAACTGTTTTGTTTGTCTTTATTAAAGCTTTTTATTGCTTTATATAATCCTATCATTCCTTCTTGTATTATATCTTCTTTTTCTGCTCCTATTAAGAAATATTTTCCAACTTTAATATTTACTAGTTCTTTGTATTTATCTAATAAATAAGTTAAAGCTTTTTCATCTCCTGTTTTTATTTCTGCTATTATTTCCTCGTCTGTTTGATTTTGATATTTATTAGTTGCAAAAAAAACATTTTGTTCTTGCATTAGTCAAATTACCTCCAAATGTACTTTTTATCTACTTTAATAGTATTATATCTATCTAGTCCTATTATGTCAAGGAGTTTACCCTATTTAGTATTATTTAATTCTAATTCTTGTACTAACATTTTCCAGAACTCTTCAGTTTCCATTCCTTTTTGCCAAGATGCTACTCCTGCAAGGTTATTATTTTTTATTAGTGCCACCTTTTCTTTTAGTGAAGTTATATCTTCTATCCACATTTTTTTTGTGTTTCCATCTTCTTCATATTCTACGTAGTATTGTTTTTCATCATCTAACCAGTTTCGTTCTACTCCTTCTGGTATAACACTATCTATATCTTTCATGCTGACTGTTGGATTTCTCATAATTTTACCATTACTATCTTCTGTCCATAATCTTGTATATAATGGGACAGCTAAAATTATTTTTTCTGGTTCTATTTCTTCTGTTGTTAAAAACTTATTTAAACTTAGCTCTACCCAATTATATCCAGCTGTTGTTCCAGCTTTGTCACTTGATACTCCATATTGGTCATATGCCATAAATATAATATAGTCTGCAACATCTCCTATTACATGTCTATCAAAACATAATGACCAAGTTTCTCCTCCATCTGGTGCAGTTACATCTACTGATGTTACTAATCCAATTTCTTTTAGTCTAGGTGTTAATTCTATTATGAATCTTGAATATAAATCTTTATCTTCTTGTCTCATATTTTCAAAATCAACATTTATACCATCTAATCCATATTTTACACAAGCTTTAACAATTGATTCTATTAATTCTTTCCTTGACTCATAACTATTCATTATTCTAGATGTTACTGTTATCATTCCATCTCCAGCATTTGACACCATTGGCCACACTTTATATCCATTATTGTGTGCCCATTCTATATATGCTTGTCCTTCTTCTCCTACGTTTTCAATAAATTCTCCATCTTCATCAATATAGAAAAATGCTGGTGAAACTACATTTACTCCTTCAATGGTTGTTCCTGTTCTATCTGGTGCAGTTGCAACATGTGAAAAATAATCCCATGTTAAGTTTACTTTTCCTTGTATTTGTTTTTCCTCTTCCATATCTGTTCTTACAGTGAATTCATTTGCTAATTTATTTGATTTTACATATCCTATTTTTCCATTTGATGTCCTTATCCTTGTAAAATTACCTTCTGTAGATATTATTACTACATTATCACCTTTTTTTATTCTGTCTATTGTTTTTGCTATAAAATTTGTTGAAGATTTTACTGCTAAGTCTGATGTGGTAATAGCTTGTTTTTGTTCTCTATCTAAAGAATCCATTGTTACTACTTTTGACTCTTCTAAATTTTCAATTTCTATATTATATACATCTGTCATCTCTGAAATTGGTAAATATGTTATATCATCTTTTTTTATTGCATGTGCATGTATTGATTTATTTGAACCATTTATATTTATACTATTATCCTCGAATCCAATTTCTGCTATTTTTTTGTCATATGTTGTTACTATTTTATTTATACTTTCTTCTTCATATATATATTTATCAAAAAAATTAGCCACATCATCTTGTGATAAATATATTATGTCATCTTCAATTAAAACATCATTTTTTAAATTTGAAGTTATATTGTTATTATTTATTACTAAATTTGTTTTTTCATTTTTATCAAAAATTATATAATTACTTGCTATTAGTCCTGCTATTGCAAGTATTATTATAGCTAAAATTACTATAAATACTATTTTTATTTTTTTCTTTTTTACCTTTGTTGCATCTTTTGTTGCTTGTTTTACTGTTGTCTTTTTTTGTATTCTTCTACCTTCTCTCATATCTTTTGCTCCTTGTTTTTTATTTTTATATTATAACTATACCATAAAAATATTTTTTATCAAATAATTTTTTAAATTTTTTTCATATTTCTTAAAATTTTTTTATTTTCTTCTGATATTCTAAAAGATTCTATCCCTTTTTGTAATGCTTTGTTGTATGTAAATTTGTCTAATTTACTAGTTTTTAAATATTCTATTGTTTCATTAAAATATTTTATTAAACATATTGATATCGCCCAAGCTATTGCCATTTGAACATAATATTCTTCATTTTTTACATTTTCAAATATTTTAAAATTTTCTTCTAAATATTGCTCTTCAATATAATAATCTAATATCATAACAATCCCAAATCTAATCTCAAATTCTTTGCTAGAATTTAAATATGGTTTTATAAAATTCCACATAATTTCTTTATTTTTCTTTGTTATTTTTAATCCTGCACAAAATACATCACATGTAGCCCAGTTATCTATTTTTGGTATAAATTCTTTTATATATCCTAATATTTTTTCCATGTCTTTTTCTTTTGATAAACCTATTATCATACCTTGCAAGAGTATTTCTTCATAATATTCATTATCTATATTTTCTAGTAAATCTTCTATTTTGTATTGTTTTAATACCTCTTTTGCATAATTTCTTAATATTGGTACTCTTACACCTAAAATATTTTCTGTATTTGGACATAATCCACTATGAAATTCTTTATATTTTACATCTGCTAATTCTTTTAGCTTATTTTTTATTTCTTCCTTTATTTGGCTCATTTTTATTTTCATTCCCTTCTAATTCATAAGTTTTATTGGAAATTTATATAAATATTATAGTCTATAATTATAGGATTTTCAATATCAAAATCAGCCCCATATGAGCTGATTTTTGTGGTAAATAAAATTTATATTATTTTAAATTTTATATTTTGAACAAACATATTTTATTTGCTCTTCTGTAATTGCACCTTGTCTTAAAATATTAGGAATCCCATTAACTACTTGTACAATGGTAGATGCAAGACCTATTTTACTTGGTCCATCATCTATACACCAATCTACTTTTCCATCAAAATCCTTCATAATATCATCTATATTAGTTCCACTAGTTCTTCCTGAAATATTAGCACTTGGAGTTGCAATTGGAACTTCTGAGTATTCTATTAGTTTTAAAGCAATTTCATTTGCTGGCATACGAACTCCTACTGTATCGGAAGTTGCTGTAACTATATCTGGCACGATTTCTTTCTTTTTTAGAATAATGGTAAGTGGTCCAGGAAAAAATTCTTTTATTAATGCATATTCTAATTTTGTAATGTCTTTTGCTATTTCGTTTATCATATCTATACTATTTACTAACAAACTAATTGGCTTACTTAGTGGTCGTTGTTTAATTGCATATAATTTTTTTACTGCTTTTTCGTTTAGTCCATTTGTACCTATTCCATATACTGTTTCTGTTGGGAATACTACTATTCCTCCATGTTTTATAATTTTTGCTGGTTCTTTTAACTTTATATAATCTGGATTGTTTTTTAAATTCAAATAATTTTGCATTTACATTCCTTCTTCCTGAAATTGTGTAAATATATTATATTCTAATAAAATTTTATTTGCAATAATTTTTGTCATAGTTATGATGTCATTTAGAACTAATATATTTGTATTAGAAAGAACAATAGATAAAAAAGTACAGATTTCACTTTTTGAATTCTGTACTCTTATTTTAATATAACACTATTTAATTACATTTATTATTATTCATATAGTATTTTTTATTTGCCAATTTATCTTGCACTCCACGAAGCGCTTCACCAAATCTTTGGAAGTGTACTATTTCTCTTTCTCTTAAATATCTTAATGGGTCTAATACATCAGGATTGTCACGACATAAGTCTATTAGTTTTTCATAAGTTGCTCTTGCTTTTTGCTCTGCTGCTAAGTCTTCTTGTAGGTTTGCTATTGGGTCACCTTTACAAGCTAACGCAGTTGCATTAAATGGCACTCCTGCCGCTGATTGAGGATATACGTCTACTCCATGGTCTGTATAATATGCACTTAATCCTGCTTTTTCTATTTCTTCTATACTAGCATTTTTTGTTAATTGGTGCACTATAGTTCCAACCATTTCTAAGTGAGCTAATTCTTCTGTACCAATATCATTTAATATAGCTTTAGCTTTTTCATCTGGCATTCCAAACCTTTGAGATAAATACCTAAGTGAAGCTGCTAGTTCTCCATCAGGTCCTCCATATTGGGATATTATTACTTTTGCAAGTCTTGGATCTGTACATTTAATATTAATTGGATATTGCAACATTTTATTATAAGTCCACATTAGTCTTCTCCCCCTTCCCAAGGCCATGCTTCTTCAAGCCATCTCCATTTATTACATGGAAATTTTATGGTAAGAGGTCCATAAACCTTTTGATATGCATCTTTCATTTCTCGTAATTCATTACAATACTTTCTGTGTAGGCAAAGGGCTTTTTTGTCATCTGGATGTGTATCTAGGTATAATCCTAATTCTGTTATTGCAAATTCAAGACATCTAATATTTTGTAACATTTCTTCTTTTTCTTCGCAATCAATTCTTCTTTCTTGATTTTGATATCCATTCATGTTCATATTATTGCTGTTCATGTTATTGTCATTCATCGAATCACATGAACAATCTCTATTTTCTCTTAACAACATTTATTGCACCCCTTCCCTATTTTATTCATCCTAGCTATATAAGCTATTTCTTCCATTGATTGACCTGCTGTATATGGACTAACTAATTCAGGAAATATTGTTCCCATTTTTAGTCCTACGCATGGTTTAAAAGTTCTATCCATGTGTTGAATGGGCACATAACTTTGTGCTAACATTGGATTTTCTGGGAATACATTATATTCTTCATCAAATCCGCATCCACAGTCACTTGTGTAGTTTTCGTACGAAACAACATTATTACAACTTTGTTCCATTATTTGATTTTCTGTTTCACAATTTGTGTTGTTGTATTCGTTATTCATACAACAATTTCTTCTAGTGTTTCTAAACATTTTTATTCCTCCTTTTAATTCATTATATGATTAATTTTGACATTTGACACTAACGAAACAAAAAATGACATTCTTAACTTTTTAAGAATGCCATACTTTTTTTATTCTATTCTATTTTATTTTGCATAGTTATCAATCTTTTTAATAAATATTACATTTTCTATGATATTAATAATTCCGTAACCTAATATTATTATTCCTACTGTTTGCAATATTGCTCCTGTATTGATTAGTACGTATGCACCTGCTATTATTGTAATAATTGATAATATTATAGATAATAACCAAAGCCTTGATTTGAATTCTTTCCATACAATACTTGTTTGTAAATTCATTATTCCGCTATATATTATCCAAATAGCAATTAATATTCTGAATATTGAAAGTATAATATCAGAGCAGAACATTATGATAATACCTGCAATTATAGCTACAATTGCCATAGCTAATAAGTAGTTATTGTTTCTATCTCCTGACATATAGTCTATAATTTTTAGTATTCCCACTATTATTACTATTCCACCTAAAATAAATGATATTATGGACATTATTTCATTTGGTCTTGCTATTAATAATATTCCAAATAGTATAAATATTATAGATACAACTATGTCTGTCCAACTTGATTTTTTTAAAAAATTTTCTAACATATTTTTTCCTTCCTTTATTTTATTCTATATATAATATATCATAAAAATATAAATTTTGTATATTTTTTTTTAAATTTTTTATCTAATATAATAGAATTTTTCTGAAATTCTATTATATTAAAAATTTTGCTAACAAATATATATAATCTACTAATACACAACTAGCATCCAAATAATGGTTTTCTCATATACTAAAAAGTTTATTTTTATTTATTTTGATTATCTTTTAACATTCCTCTTTTTAATATTTCTAATTCTTTGATCAGATTTTCTTTTCCTTTTTCTTTAGATATTTTTCCTGTTATTACTTCTATACTTATTGTTCTAGCCATTGCTGATACAATTTTTAGCATATATCTAATATCTTCTTTACTATTTATATTTAATATTTCCATATTAATAATTTCTTCAATGTTTCTTTGTTGTTTTTCTTCTTGAAAAATATTTATATTATTCTTTTTTAATTCTTCTAATATATTTCTATATAAGTTGAATTTATCTTTTTCTTTTACACTTTCTATCATATATTCAAATATTTCTATTGTCGCATCGAAAATATTGCCATCAACTTCAATTAAAATATTTCTAATTTTTTCTTTTTCTTTTTTCATATATTTTTTTACAATATATTTTATTGCATCTTCTTTGTCTTCAAAATATTGATAAAAGCTTCCTCTTGGTATTTTTGCATTTTCTATTATATTGCTTATAGATGCTTTTTCAAAAGTTGTTCTTCCAAATTCATTTTCTATTGCTTTCTCAATTTTTTCTCTTTTTTCAGAACTCAAATTGAAAAATGTTGATTTTGGCATTTTCATCACCTCTCTATGACACTTTGTCATTTTTTCTATTCTATAAAATAAATTTGAATTTGTCAACTTAAATAACAAATTTTTAATTATATATATTTATTGATGTTATAATAAAATGTCTCAGAAAGAAATGTCCCTAATAAGACAATTAAAAAATAACACTTATATTCAAGTGTTATAATCTATTCATATTATGCATTTTCAGTTTCTTTTTTTGCAATTACTTCTTTGCCATCATAATATCCACAATTTTTACAAACTCTATGTGGCATTACTGGTTCATGGCAATGTGGGCAAGTTGTTAATTTTGGTTCTTCTTTTTTCCATGTTGATCTTCTTAAATGTGTTCTAGCTTTTGACCATCTTCTTTTTGGTTGTGCCATCTAAATCCCTCCTTGTTTAAAGATATATGTATATATCTATTCAATTTTTTCGTAATTCATCACTATAAGATTATACAGTTAATTTTATTATTTGTCAATAGCTGATATTTGATTATTCTCATTATTTTTAATTTTACATAATTATTCTTTTTATTTTTACAAGTTACCTTATTTTAATTATTTACAATATTTCTTATAAATTCCTCTTATATTTTTCTTTGTTAATACTTTATCTATTCCTTCTTTGGCTACTTGCTCTAAAACTTCTGTGACAAAATCTTTTATTTTTGGATTAGCTTTTATTATATCTTTTTCTTTATTCCAATAACCTAATTCATATTCTTTTGTCCATTTTTTACCTTCATATATAATACCAGCTGCTAATTTATCACAAATCATTTCAGCAGCATATTTATATGGCATCATTGGAGTTTTATTTGGAGCACTCTCATCTATCCAATATTCAGAATGGTGCCTATTCCTTCCTTTGTGGTGTAACCATGCTTCAGAATACCCTTTGTCCTTCTTTGCTTCTGTTATTGGAGAATGTGTTCCTACATAATATTTTATACTTTCTCCAAATTCTGTTATAGAATATTTAGACATGTCATGCCAAAAACCTCTCCATGGTTCTCCTATCTTACAACATAATTTAAATACTACCCATTTGTGTCTTGTAATAAGTTTAAAATGTTTTACCGCATTTTTTAAATTCATCTTTATTTTCATTCTCCTTTAAACTATAAATCTAATAATTGACATTATGATTTCCTATAACATGAAAAGTTAGATCTGATAATTTTACTATTTCTTTCCATCTATATAGTTTACTACACTTTTTCATTAAAATCAATAAATTTTATTAGCTTTTTTGCATAGAATATATATTATTAAGAATTGGAGGAATAAAATTATGTGTGGATTTGTTGGATTTTCCAGCTTAAAAAATGAACTTTCAAATTCTAGACCTATTATAGAGAAGATGAATTCATCTTTAATACAACGTGGGCCAGATGAGTTTGGATATTATATAAATAACAATATTGCACTTGGACATAGGAGACTTATTGTAGTTGACCCTGAAGGTGGCAAGCAACCTATGATAGAAAAATTTTCTTATGGTGATTATGTTATTTGTTATAATGGTCAAATCTATAATACGAAAGAATTAAGAGAAATTTTAGAAGAAAATGGTTTTCATTTTAATAGTCATAGTGATACAGAAGTGTTGCTAAAAAGTTATATTCATTTTGGAAATGATGTTGTAAATCATCTAAATGGGATTTTTGCTTTTGCAATTTGGAATGAACATAAAAAAGAATTGTTTTTGGCTAGAGACCATTTTGGTGTGAAACCTTTATTTTATACTATTCAAAATGATACTCTAATTTTTTCATCTGAAATAAAAGGTATTTTTGAATATCCTGGTATAGAAAAAATATTAGATAGTCAAGGTATATGTGAACTATTTGGAATTGGTCCTGCACATACTGCTGGAACTACAGTTTTTAAAAATATTTATGAGTTAAAACCTGCTCATTTTGCTGTTTTTAATTCATCTGGTTTCCATATCAAAAGATACTGGAAACTTGTATCTAAGGAGCATCATGATAATCTTGCTCAAACTTCTTCAAAATTAAAGTTTTTGTTAAATGATGCAATTACAAGACAACTAGTTTCTGATGTCCCTTTATGTACATTTTTATCTGGTGGGTTGGATTCTAGTATAATTACTAAATTTGCATCTGATTATTGTCAAAAAGAAGGTCTTCCTCCTTTAGATACTTACTCTATTGATTATGTCGATAATGATAAAAATTTTGTTAAGAGCGATTTTCAACCTAATTCAGATAATTATTATATTGAATTAATGAGTAAAAATCTTCATACCAATCATCATAATATTGTAATTGATACACCTGAACTTGCTTCATATTTAGAAGATGCAATGATTGCTCGTGATACTCCTGGTATGGCTGATATTGATTCTTCTCTACTTCTTTTTTGTAAAAATGTAAAAAAAGAAATGACTGTTTCTTTAACTGGTGAATGTGCTGATGAAATTTTTGGGGGTTATCCTTGGTTTTTCCGTGAAGATGCATTGAAAAGTAATACTTTTCCTTGGTCTATAGCTATTTCAGAGAGACAAAATTTACTTAATCCTGAAATTGGAAAAAAAGTTCATTTAAAGGATTATATAGATTTTAGATATAAAGAGAGTTTAGATGAAGTAGATATTCTAGATACAGATTCTAAAGAAACTGCAGAGAAGA
Organism: uncultured Clostridium sp.; assembly: GCA_946498265.1. GTDB lineage: Bacteria > Bacillota > Clostridia > TANB77 > CAG-508 > CAG-269. The sequence goes on from CAMMNR010000032.1 coordinate 13,360, forward strand.
GAAAGATTTCTCATCTTACTTTAAACTGGTTCATGCAGACACTTTTGGACCGTTCAGATAGAATGGCTATGTATAATGGCTTTGAACTCAGAGTTCCTTTCTGTGATTACAGATTGGCTGAATATGTTTGGAATATACCTTGGGAAATGAAAGCCTTGAATGGTAGAGAAAAAGGATTACTTAGATATGTGTGTAAAGATTTTTTACCTGCTGAAATTGTTGATAGAAAAAAATCTCCTTATCCTAAGACTCATAATCCTAATTATTTGACTAAGGTTAAAGGTATGCTTTCTAAAATTATGGAAAATAAAAATGCTCCTATTAATGATTTACTTAATAGAGATTATATTTTAGATATTTTGAATACTGATGGTAAAGCTTTTACTAGACCTTGGTTTGGGCAACTTATGACTGGTCCACAGCTTATGGCTTACCTTTGTCAAGTGAATATGTGGCTTGAGAGGTATGAGCCTAGGATTGAGTTATAATAAGAAGGTCACTAGACCTTCTTTACCATTCTACATATAAAAATTCTTCACATTCTTTTGTTGCATTATTGTAACAATAACTACACTTATTACACCGAACATTTTCTCTCCAAGCACATGATAAGCATAAACATTCTCCACAATTATCACATGTATTGTCTTCTTGGTTTTCAATCTTTATATCTTTCATTTTTCCTCCTGCTAATTAGCTTTCTAAAATAGGTTAACAGGTTGCTATTTATTTAAACTGCCCTTAAATTAGAACAGGAATTTCCAAAAATGTATTACTTTAATATATTAACATATCTAAGTAAATATTTCAATTTAATTTTTATCATTTTTAGGCAATTTATTACCATCAGCCATTTTCTTACTTTCTGACTTAAATCTTCTCTCTAATTTTTTTAAATCTTCTGCTGGTTTTAGATTTTCAGGTTGTATTCCTCTTTTATTTAACATATTTCTTACACTCAAATTATTATCCACATGCTCATCAGTTATACTTTCTTCACCATACATATCTTTTTCGGTTACATTGTAATTCGTCATTTCTGTTGCTAGATTTTTTGCTGCAATCGTTAGAGTTGGTAAAAAATCTGCAAGAGGTCTATTTTCTTTTACCCCATATTTTGCTTTCATTTGCATTGTATTTAATCCACCAAATAATGCCGAATCTCCTTTTGAACGAATTCTTG
>CAMMNR010000033.1 GCA_946498265.1 uncultured Clostridium sp.
CCTCTTGATGCTGTTCCTAATGGGTCTACTCTTGTTCCATTATCCTTTCCTGTTACTACTCCTTTTGCTATTGCCCACTGCATTGAAGCTCTCGCATAACTTGATACTCTATTCCAGTCTTTATACTTACTTGTATTTACTGTTGAACTTGTATATTTCTTTTTATATTTTGCATAGTTGCATAATATTGTTGCTAACTGTTCTCTTGTTATATTTGCATTTGGTCCAAAACGTCCATCTCCATAACCGTTTACTACTCCATATTTTGCTGCCCATCTTACTGCATCATAGTAATATTGTCCTTTTACATCTGTAAAGTCTTTTACTCCTGTTACTTTTGGTGAACCTTCCATTCTCCAAAGAATAGTAACAATCATTCCTCTTGTTATTTTTGCATTTGGTCTAAATTCTGTACTTGTTGCACCTGATATTATTCCATTTTGATATGTATATTTTACAGAAGAATAGTACCAGTCAGATACAATAACATCTCTAAATGGTAAATCAGTTAGTTTTACTGTTACATTATATGTTTTCTTAACTCCTGTACCATCTTTTGCCATAGCTGTAATTATAGCTGTTCCAGATTTTACTCCTGTTACTACTCCAGATTGTGATACTGTTGCAATAGAATTATTACTGCTTGACCATACAACATTTTTATTATATGCACCACTTGGTGATACTGTTGCCTTTAATGTTATAGTTTTTCCTTTTAATACTGAGTTTGAACCAGTTATACTTATAGAACTTACTGGTGTTAGTTCTGTAAAGCTATATCCATTATCTTGAGCAAAATATTTTGCTGCTGTTCCTGAATATCCATAAAATCTTATTGATTTAGAAGTTGTATCTCCATAAAATGTCCAATCATCAATTTCTTGTATAGCTTTTGTAAAATATATACTTTTTAAATTTGAACAAGCTGAAAATGCGTAAGCATCTACGGTTTTTACATTATATGGTAGACTTATAGTAGTCATACTTGTACATCCATCAAAGGCATTCCTTTCTATGCTTTCTACAGTGTCTGGTATCGTTATGCTCTTAAGTGATTTACAATTCTTAAAACAATCTCTACATATATTGGTTAATTTTGGTGGTAAAGTTACATTTATAAGAGATGTACATCCAGCAAACGTTGCTCCGCTAAATTTAGTAATAGGACTATTGCTTGAAAATTTTACTGTTGTTAGAGCTGTACAATCTTCAAATAATCTACCTGGTAATTCTTCAACAGATACATTAACTGTTGCAGTTTTTAGTGATTTACATCCTTCAAATGCTCCATAATTTGTTCCCATTTCTGTTATGCTTGATGGTAATGTTATACTAGTTAATCCTGTCTCCATAAATGCTTGTGCTCCTAGTTCTTTTAGGCTTGATGGTAATGTTATTGATTTTAAAGATGTACAACCTCGAAAAGCTCCACTGTCAATTGTTTTTAATTTAGAAGATAGTGTTACAGAACTTAAGCTAGTACAATCATAAAAAGCATCTGGGTTTATAGTAGTTATATTAGATAAATTTATGCTCTTTAGTGAAGTACAATGTTGAAATCCCCAATAAGGTATTTCTGTTACTTTTGATGGTATGTTAATGCTTACAAGTGAACTGCATCCATCAAATGCATTTGAACCTATTTCTGTAATAGAATTTGGTAGTGTAACTGTTTTTAGATATTTACATCCTTGGAAACCAGCATATGCAACTTCAGTAACTGGTTTTCCATTAATTGTACTTGGAATAGTAGCACTCTCAATGTATTCACCTGCTGCCATTACTTTAATAGTTCCATCATAGTTTTCTTCATAACTAATCTCTGAGTTATAAGTTGTTTTCGCTTTTACATTGTTACTAAATAACAATTGCAAAATAACTGCCAAAAATAAAATTCCTCCTATTAATAATAATTTCTTTTTCATTTTCATCCTCCTTTATTATTTAGAGTAAATTCACATTCCTCTATTTCTTTATTTATAACTATATAAGTAATATATGCTTTTATACTCATTCTAAGTTTAATATTACTCATACAAATATAAATTCTTCGCTATTTTAATATATACCTTTTTAGATTTTTTTTCAATATATTTTCATAAAATAAGTGTAATATTAACCATTAAATTAATATTACACTTATTAGTATGTTTTTTATTTTATTTTTGTACAATAATTATATATCATACATGCTGCTTCTCCTCTTGTTGCTGTTCCTTGTGGATCTACTTTTGTCCCATTTTCTTTTCCTGTTACTACTCCTGTTTTTATTGCCCATTGCATTGATGCTCTAGCATAGCTTGATACTTTATTCCAATCTTTATACTTACTTGTATCTACTGTTACATTTGTGTTCTTCTTTTTATATTTTGCATAATTACATAATATTGTTGCTAGTTGCTCTCTTGTTATATTTGCATTTGGTCCGAAACGTCCATCTCCATATCCATTTACTACTCCATTTTTTGCTGCCCATCTTACTGCATCATAATAGTACTGTCCTGTTACATCTGTGAAGTCTTCTACTCCTGTTACTTTTGGTGAGCCTTCCATTCTCCATAGTATTGTTACTATCATTCCTCTTGTTATTTTTGCATTTGGTCTAAACTCTGTTTCTGTTGCCCCTGATATTATTCCATTTCTATATGTATATTCTACTGCATTGTAATACCAGTCTGTAGATTTTACATCTTTAAATGGAAGAGTGACTTGTATTTTATACGTTCTTGCAACATTTCCTAATTCCATTGTTATATTTGCAATTCCATATCCAACTAATTCAATCGTTCCATCACTACTTACTTTTAGAACTTTTTCATTTGAACTTGTCCATTTAGCATCTGTTGTTGCAAAATAATTTACTGCACCTTTCCAGCCCCAATTTTCTATCCAAGTTTCCTCTGGGGTCCATGTATCTCCTATTGTTCCTATAAGTGTATCTTCCGTTTCATATGCAGTTATTTCTTTTCCAGTTAACTTACTTTTATATGTTGTAACACCTATATTATCATAATAACTATATGCTATATTTTGTTTTACTGTTTTATTAATGGTCTCATCACTTCTAGTTGCTGCTTTTCCTTCATTTGAACTAAATATTTGAACCCAATAATATGCATTTCCAACTTTATAACATCCGATACCAATTGATTTATACTTAGAGCCTAATATATTTGACTTATGTGTTGGTGAATCCATCCATTGACTCATAACAGATTCAGCTGAAGTTGAACCAGCTGCAATATTTTCACCAAGCATTGATGCTTTATTCGTTACAACTGTTTCGCAATCACTTCCATCTGGTCTGGTATGTGAAAAAAGTACGCTGGTTTCTTGTGCTCTTAACATTGCATTTTCTAACAAATCTGTGTCCATTGTTAATTCAGATAACCCATTTTCTTTTCTATATTTATTAACAATGTCTAGTACCTTCCATGCATCTCCATAGCTATAATAATTATTAGGATTATTTAATGTAATTGTTATTAGTCTTCTATAATCTCCATTTGCCAATTTTACTAGTCCATCTGGTATTTTATAGTTTGTAAGTTTTGGACAGTTATAATTCCATTTATTTTCAATAAGATTTATAGAATCATTTATTTCTACAGTAGTTAAATTAGTGCAATCAGAAAAGCAATATGATCCAATTATCTCTATCGTTTCTGGTAACTTTATACTAACCAAACTTGTGCAATCTTCAAACGCATAATCTGAAAAAGAATATAAATTTTTACAGTCTTCAAAGATAACACTACTTAAACTCGTGCAATCACTACACATATTATATGGGATTCCTTCTAAAGTTCCTCTTATTACTAAAGTTTTAAGATTAGAGCAACTTTCAAAACACATTCTTTCTAAAGAAGAAATTGTATTAGGAAGTTCAATAGCTGTTATACCAGAATTTCTAAAAGCTGAGTTACCTATTGTTTCTAGTTTGGATGATAGTGTTATATTCTTTAAGTTCTTTGTATCTCTAAATGCTTCATTATATATTTTTTTTACTGTATTTGGCATTATGTATGTTTCATTTGTTTTTGATGGCATATAATATATGAGTTCTGTTTTTGTTATATTATATATTACTCCATCTTCGCAAACAAAACTTGTATTACCTTCTGCCAATGTAATCTCTTTTAAGTTACTACATTGCGAAAACGAAGCCCAGCCTAATTCTTTTAAATTTTTTGGCAATTTAATAGATTCTATTAATGTACTATCAAATGCTGATATACCTATTTCTTCTACTGCATCTGGAATGTTTATGCTTTTTAAAGATGTACATTCCATAAAAGATGAAGCCCCTATTCTTTTTAAATTTTTCCCTAAAGTCACACTATTAAGGTTAGAATCATAGGCAAATGAATAGTTTCCAATTTCTTGTACAGAATCTGGTAATATTATAGTTCTTAAAGAAGTACAATGTTCAAAAGCTGCAATTTCAATAGAAGTTACAGTACTCGGAATTGTTACTTTGGTTATAGTCTTATTTTTATAGAATGCATTCTGCCCTATTTTAGATACTTTTTTCCCGTCCAAAGTACTTGGTACACTTAATTCTGTTTCTGTTCCTACATATCCTGTTATTTCTACTGTTCCATCTTGTAATTCGTTATACTCATATTTTCCTGTCGTTGCTGCATTAACTGTATTTAAATTCAATATTATTATAATTCCTATTATAAAGGATAATATAAAAACAATTTTACATTTCATAAAAACATCCTCTCTTATTCTTAATTTGACTTATCCGTTTTTATTCATAATAAAGGATTTTCATAATATAATTTTCCAAAAGTTCTCATTATAGAAAATGCTTATCAATAATTATTTTGCTATTTTATTTTCGTACAATAATTATATATCATACATGCTGCTTCTCCTCTTGTTGCTGTTCCTTGTGGATCTACTTTTGTCCCATTTTCTTTTCCTGTTACTACTCCTGTTTTTATTGCCCATTGCATTGATGCTCTAGCAAAACTTGATACTTTATTCCAATCTTTATACTTACTTGTATCTACTGTTACATTTGTATTCTTCTTTTTATATTTTGCATAATTACATAATATTGTTGCTAACTGCTCTCTTGTTATATTTGCATTTGGTCCAAAACGTCCATCTCCATATCCATTTACTACTCCATTTTTTGCTGCCCATCTTACTGCATCATAATAGTACTGTCCTGTTACATCTGTGAAGTCTTCTACTCCTGTTACTTTTGGTGAGCCTTCCATTCTCCATAGTATTGTTACTATCATTCCTCTTGTTATTTTTGCATTTGGCCTAAACTCTGTTTCTGTTGCCCCTGATATTATTCCATTTATATATGTATATTCTACTGCATTATAATACCAGTCTGATTTTTTTACATCTATAAACGGTAATTGTACATGTACATTATATGAAACTGATTTATTACCAATTTTGGCAGTTATAGTTGCATCTCCAATACCTACACCAGTTACTTTACCATAAGCATCTACTTTAGCTACTTTTTCGTTAGAGCTTGTCCATTTAGCACTATTGTTTTCTATTCTTGAATAAATCCATGTATTATAATTATATAAATATTGAGTTTTCTGTTCTCCAACTTTTATATTTACATCTGAATTAGAAAAATCTCTAAGTGAAACTATATCTTCTGCTGTTTGAATTTTATATGTTTTAGTAGTAGTTCCTGTTTGTTTTTTTGAAGGTTCATCTGCTTCATTATAGCTAAAACATTGAACCCAATAATTTACTCCATTTACTTGAATATGTCCTATTCCTATAGATTTAAAGCTAGATAATAATATATTGCTTTTATGCCCTGGAGATTCCATCCAACTTTCCATAACTCCTTCTGGAGTTGAGTTTCCTGCGGCTATATTCTCCCCATGCATTTTTGAAACAATAGTAGTACAATCTGTGCTATTAGGTCTTGTATGTGAAAAATACATAGAAGTTTCTGCTGCTCTTTCCATTGCTGCATCAAGTAAACTTTCGTCCATTTTTAATGGTTTTACACCATTTTTTTCTCTTTCTTTATTTACAATTTCAAGTACTTCATAAGCATAATCATAATTTTGAGTACCATTTACATAAACATCATAAGCTACTGCATATGCCCCTGTTTCTAACTTGATTAATTTTGTTTTGGAAATATCAATGTTTGTTGTATTTGGAAAAGCACCATTTGCAATATATGTTACTCCCGAAGGAATAACTATATTTTTTAAATTTGTACAGCCTATAAAACTCACACTTATTTCCTTTAGCTTAGTAGGTAATGTTATTTCAGTTAATGATGTACAATTCATAAATGCTCTTGAATCTAACTGCTCTATATTATTGCTTAATGTAACATTTGTTAAATTAGTACATTCATAAAACATTTCGTATGGCAAGTCTGCTGAAGAATTAACTATAGCTGTTTTTAACTGTGTACATCCTGAACAAATACCATAGCCTAATTTCTTTATTGTAGCTGAAATTGTTATACTAGTTAAGTTTGTCCTTGCAAAACACCAATCTTCAAGTTCTTCTACAGATGAAGGAATTGTTATATTTGTTATTGGTGCATCTATAAAAGCATTTTCATTTATTATAGTAACAGTATTAGGTATTTGATATGTTCCTTGTTCTTTTCCTGCTGGGTATAATATTAATGTTGTTTTATCTTTATTAAATAAAACTCCATCTACAGATGAATAATAATTATTTTTTTCATCTACATTAATACTTTTTAAATTTGTTGCTTTTACAAATGCAGTTGTATCTATTTCTTTCACTTTTGCAGGAATATTTATAGTTTCTATAGGTAGATAATTGAATGCATATCCTCCTATTGTCTCTAAATTCGAGCTTAATGTAATACTATTTAATTTGTTACATTCTGCAAATCCTGCATATTCTATACTTTTTACTGAATTTGACATAGAAATACTTTTTATATATGGATTATTCGCAAAACAGTATTTACCAACTTTTTCTACAGAAGATGGAATTACATAAGTTTCATCTTGTTTAGCCTGTGGGTAAAAGCAAATTTCTTTTTGATCTTTACTAAATATTACTCCATCTATTGATACATAATTTTGGTTATTTTCGTCAACTTCATATGCTTTATTATTGTAAGTTAATATAAATGCCGAAGGATCTATATAATTAACTCCTCTTCCTATTTTAACAGGTCCTATCCTATCGCAGTAATAAAAAGCTTGTGCTTCTATTCTTTTAACTGTATCAGGTATTGTTACTGTTCCTGCAATATCTGCATAATAGAAAGCATAAGAATCAATTGTAGATACTTCTTTTCCATCTATTGTAGATGGAATTACTAAACCATATGTATATCCACCATTATAACCTGTAATACTTATTGTCCCATCATCTAAAACTTCATAACTATAATCTTCTCCGCTATTGGCTGAAAATAGGCTAATATTTGCTTGAGTTTTTTTATTATCTTTTTCTTTTTTATCATAATAGCAATCTGGTGCTTCACTTTTTTGTGTTTCTTCAACAATTGCATCACCTATTATCGTTTCTGTGCTTTCTTCTGAAGTTGCAAAAGAAGGTATATTAAAAATAGCTAAAGTAATTATTATTAATATAGATATTAATATCACTGAAAAACTATATTTTTTCATCATATTCTCTCCTTACTATATTATATTATTTTATTTTTGTACAATAATTATATATCATACATGCTGCTTCTCCTCTTGTTGCTGTTCCTTGTGGATCTACTTTTGTCCCATTTTCTTTTCCTGTTACTACTCCTGTTTTTATTGCCCATTGCATTGATGCTCTAGCATAGCTTGATACTTTATTCCAATCTTTATACTTACTTGTATCTACTGTTACATTTGTGTTCTTCTTTTTATATTTTGCATAATTACATAATATTGTTGCTAATTGCTCTCTTGTTATATTGGCATTTGGCCCAAAACGTCCATCTCCATAACCATTTACTACTCCGTTTTTTGCTGCCCATCTTACTGCATCATAGTAATATTGTCCCTTTACATCTGTAAAGTCTTCTACACCTGTTACTTTTGGTGAACCTTCCATTCTCCATAGTATTGTTACTATCATTCCTCTTGTTATTTTCGCATTTGGTCTAAATTCTGTTTCTGTTGCCCCTGATATTATTCCTCTTTGATAAGTATATTCTACTGCATTATAGTACCAATCTGTTCTTTTTATATCTTTAAATATACTTGAAACTAATTTTGTTTGATTATTTAGACTTAATGTTACACCTTTTTCTTTAAATGTTTTAATAGCCTTTTGATTATTTGCATTGTCCACATTTATATAATTATAGTCTAAAATAATTCCATCGAAATAATCTAAAAGTTCTTCATATTTGTCATTCATTAAGATACAGTTGAAATTGTACTCATTAAGCGATTCTATATTTTCAATTTTATTATTACTCAAATCCAATTTTTTTAAATGTTTCCAATCCTTTACTGAAGATATATCTTCTATATTATTATTAGATAAATCTATTTCTATATCTCTTGTTAATCCGTCTCCAACCTGCCATTCTCTCCATGTATCATTCTTCATTATTGGCCATGTTGAAATTGAACTTATATCTTCTATACTGTTATTACTAAAATCAATTTTTGTCCAGAAAAAGTTATTAGCATTTGCAAAACAAGAAATATCTTTTATTTTATTTTTACTTATGTTTAAACTACTTAATATTTTAATCTTTCCTATAGGTGTAATATCTGTTAAATTATTATTACTTAAATTTAATGAATTACATCTTAAATATTCTAGTCCATTTACATTTGTTAAGCCTAATCTTGATAAATCGATTTCTCCAACTGAATAATCTATAACATCCACTGCATTTTGTAATTCGGCTTGCGTTAATTTTCCATCATTATTTACATCTATTCCATAAGAAATTAGTTTGTTTAATATTTTTTCGTCTAAATTTACTACTTTATCCTTATTTTCTGGTTTTCCATATTTTTGATAGCAAATAACTGAGTTAACTTCTGCCATAGCAAATCTTTCGGCTGTATTTTTAGATAAATCATATACTAAAGCTTTATAGTTTTGCGTATTTTCTCCTAAATCTATGTAATTTCCATATAAATTTATATTTAAAGGTTCTTCTGTTTTGCTTTCTAATAAACAAGATATGTCTGTTATATTATTATTCCTTAGACTAAACCAACCTGTTTTTTGCAATTTAACAATAGGCTCTATATCTGATATATTATTATCTTCAGCTACTAAAGTTTCCAGATTCTTTGCATATTGTAATCCTTCTAAAGAATAAATATTTTTATTATTTATATCTAACTCTGTTAAGTTTAACATATCATGTTCTGTTATTTTCCCGTCATTGTTTGCATCATGATTTTTTAACAATTCTGCTTTTAAATTTTTATCTGCCATATTTATTTCTTTAGTGGTATCCCCTTCTACTAAGACTGTAAATTCTAATATACAATAGATACTTTGTTCTTCAGTTCCTAGTGTTATAGAAACATATTTTGTTCCTACTCCATCTAAGTTTAATATTATTTTGTTGCCATCTAATTTTGCTTCATCTGAATATTCATCTATTTTTATTTCTAGATTTGGAATATATATATTGCTATTTTCATCTTTCATTTTCTTTATAAGAGGAATAATATCTTCTATGTTAGCTTCATATGTTTTATCTGTAGCCTTAAACTCTCCTATGTTTACATTAAATCCACTTATGAAAATTTCAACATCTGGACTAATACTCTCCAAAACCTCTAATTGTGAAATTAATTCTCTTTGTTCTTCAGTATTAACATTTAATCCACCCATTGATAAACTTTCTAGATTAACTAAGTATTCTGCATTTTCTAGCAATTCACCTTGGTATAAATATAAATTATATATTTGTTCCATTTCACAAGCTGATATTTCATTATCTTTATTCAAATCATAACTTTCTATTAGAGTTTCTTTAAATTCTTTATTATTAAAGCTTAAACCTTTTGTTTTACTATAATCTGATAATCTAATAGTTTGAGTTTGACTAATCGAACTTATAGTATCTGCATTTGTTTCTTCTTGTGTATTTATTGGATTATTTGTAAAGTCCATATAATTAATATTTTTCCCTTTTATAGGTGATATATCTGTTATAAAATTGTTAGGAACATATAAATAATTTACTTTATTTAAATATCTTATAAAGTCTATATTATCTATTCTACATGAATTCATATATATATCTACCAAGTTAGTACAGTTTTCCAAATAATCTAAATTTATAATACTGTTTATACTATTTAAATTTATTTCCCATAGTTTTGTCATATTGCTTAAGTATTTTGCATCCAAATCTAAATTTGGATCTTTAATATTTAATGTTTCTAGGTTAGTCAAATTAGCAATAGCAGAATAATCTATTTTATTTGTATCTTCATAATTTTCATATTTCTCTACTATTAATCTTTTTAAGTTTTTTAAGTTTTTCAATGCTGAAAAATCTTTTAAATTTCCAAATGTACCCTCTAATGTTAAAGATTCTAGCTTATTTAAATTACTTATGGCATTTATATTACTAATTTCATAAGACATATTATATATTTCTAAACGCTTTAAGTTAGTTAAGTTCTTAATATTTTCAAGAGTATTATTATTTGCACTTCTTACAGATAATGTTTCCAAATTTTTCAAGTCTGCCAATATATCAAAATTAAATACCTCTCCATATATGTATAAATCCTTTAAGCTTTCTAATTTTGTCAAAGAGAAAAAATCGTAATCTAATTTATTGCTACCACTTTCATACTCTATATTTAACTCTAATGTTTTTAAATTTTTTGCATACTCTAATCCTTGTGAATTATGCATTTGTATATTTTCAATGTATAAAGCTTCTATTTGCATCATATCATATTCAGTTATTTTACCGTCAGTATCAACATCATAATTATTTAATAAGTATTGTTTTAATTCCTCACTCTCAAATTCTATTTCTTTTTGGTTATCTGCATTTTCATATACTGTATAATTTACATTAATTGTAGTACCACTTAGCTTACCATCTCCTCCAATATTTATATATTCTGATCTCGTACCAATATTTGCATTTGTAGCATCTATAATTAATTTGGTTCCATTTTCATTTATGGTTAAATCTGCCAAATTATCATTCTCGTCATTTCCTATATAAATATCGTTTATATAAAATTTACTATTTTTATCAAAACATTTTTGTATTGTTGTTGGCAAATCTATTTCTAGTTTTTTACCTTTTTCTACTTGTACATCATTAAATTGATAATTTTGTCTCCAATCCCAATCTACTATTTTATCATAAACAGGTGAATTTTCCAAAATAGATAAATCTTCAATACAATTTCCAGCAATTTCTACTGACTGTAAATTTTTCATTGTTAGTAGTGCTTGTACATCTTCTAATTTATTATATGATATTATTAAATTTTCAATTGTCGCATTTTCATTTAAGAAATCTATATCTCTTATATCTAAATTATATAATGTTAAATTCTTTATATTAAGTGAATTAATTTTTTCCAATCCGTTTACTTCTTGATAATAAGATATTGTTAATGAATCTAAATTTTGAAAGTTTTCTATATTGTCTAAATTTAGACTTTTTGATTGGCCATTATACATATCTCCTATTAATCCTAAGTCTTTTATTTGTCTCGGAAAATCATCCAAGTTATAATTAAAACTACCGTCTAAGCATATATGTAGGGTTTCTATATTAGAAAGTTTTATAATAGAATTATATGCCTCTTCATCAACCGGATTATCAAATATTTTTAAACTTGTTAAATTATCTAATTTTGATAATACATCATAATTATAACATTTACCATTTATTTGTAATTCTCTTAATGATGTAGCATACTCTAAACCTTCTAAGCTCATTGCTTCTGTGCTTGGATTTAAATATAAATATGTTATTTGTGCCATATCATAAGCAGTTATCTTTCCATCTGCATCAATATCATGATTATATAATAAATATTCTTTAAGTCTTTCATCCTTAAATTCTATTTCTTTTTCATTGTCTGCACTTGCATATACTGTATAACCTATATTAATTGATGTACCACTTAACTCACCATTTCCACGAATATTTATATACTCAGACACAATACCCACATCTAAATCTGTAGCATCTATTATTAATTTAGTTCCGTCTTCATTTATTCTTATGTTTTTAGGTTCATTACCATATCCATCATATAGTCCAAAATCTTCAATATAAAATTTACTGTTTTTATCAAAACATTTTTGTATTGTTATTGGCAAATCTATTTCTGCTTCTTTACCTTTTTCTACTCTTATTCCATCATATTCATAATTTTGGTTCCAGAAAATAACTTTATCGTAAAAAGATGTATTTTCATAAACAGATACATCTGATATTTGATTACCACTAATATCTACTTCATTTAAATTCTTCATTGTCAATAATGCTTTTATATCTTCAACTTTGTTATATGCTATTTTTAATTTTTCTATTGTATTATTATTTTCTAAAAAGCTTATATCTTTTAAATTAGTATTTTCTATATCTAAATATGTTAAATTAGTTAGTTGATTAATAACATCTAAATTATTAATTTCATTTCTGCCATTTCCTATTAAAATTAAGGAAGTTAAATTCATATTCTTTTCTATATTTTTAATATTCGTTATATTTCCAGTTATTCCAAATTCTTTTATGTTGCTTGGCAAATTCCCGAAATCAAAATTTGATGTATCCTCAAAATAAATTTGTACTTTTTCCAACTTAGGAAGATTAATGATTGTTTCATATTCTTCATAGCTTAATGGTGAACTATCTATTTTTATATCTTTTAATTTTGGTAAATTTTCTAATACTTTATAGTTCGAATAAGTACCATATAATTTAAGACTTTCTAATGATGTTGCATATTCCATACCTTGTAAATCTATTTCATTTTGATAAAGGTATATTTCTAAGTTTTCTATTTGTGCCATATCAAATGCTGTTATTTTATTATCTTTATCAATATCATAATTATCTAACAAATATTGTTTAAGATTTTCACTTTTAAATTCTATTTCTTTCTCGTTATCTGCAACTGCACAAACTGTGTAACTTAATCTAATTGAAGTAGAACTTAGCTTTCCAACACCTGTAATATATATGTAATTTTCTTTTAATCCGATATCTAAGTTTGTAGCATCTATAGTTAGTTTTGTTCCGTCTTCATTTATACTTATGTTTTCTAAATCGTTTCCATATCCGTTTTGCAACACTAAATCTTCTATATAAAATTGGCTATTTTCGTCATAGCATTTTTGTATAGTTTTTGGTAAATCTATTTCTAATTTTTCTCCTTGTAACGCTTGCATATTATCGTATGTATAATACTGGTCACATGCATACATATCATCTAAAAGTTGAGTATCTTCTAGTATAGATATATCTTCTATTCTATTTCCACTAATACTAACCATCATAAGCTTATTCATAGATAATAATGCAGAAATATCTCTTATCTCATTAGCAGATATGTCTAATTGCTCAATTGTATTATTACCTCTTAAACATTCAATACTATCTATTTGATTAGATTTTAAATTTAATGTTTTTACATTAGGAAGTTTAGAAATAGTACTTATATCTTTTATTGAATTGAATTCTAAATCTAAATTTTCTATATTCTCTGCTTTTTCAAGAAAACTTATATCAGATAAACTTACATATGATAGAGATAGTGATTTTAAACTTGGCAAATTAGCTACATTTTCTATTCCTTCTATTTCCTGCCACTCTCCATCTATTGATAATGTTTGAATATTAGTAAATTCTTCTATTTTAGTTATATCTTTATTAAAATCTCGTAATTCTAATTCTTCTAGTTGCCTTGGTAAATCTGTTATGCTCCAATCGAAGTTTTTAGAAATATTTATTGCAAGTTTTCTTAAGTTTTTAATTTTTAAAATACTTTCATACTCATCTTTTTCTATTGGATATTCATTATCATATATTTTTAAGGAAGTAAGTTTTTCTAAATTTGAAAATACAGAATAATCTTTACAATTTTCACTTGTAACAAACTCCTCTATAAATGTAGCATATACTAATCCTTTAAGACTAATTGCCTCA
>CAMMNR010000034.1 GCA_946498265.1 uncultured Clostridium sp.
ATTTTGGATGCTAGCAATTTTTCATTATGACCATGCGAAAGCATTTAGTGCAATTGTAATTACCAATGCTATTAATGTAATACCTTTTTGATTAAATCTTGTTTTTTCCTTTTCCATTTCTTCTGTTCCTCCTATAATAAATTTTCCCATTTGTATAGATTTATATACTATTTCATAAAAATATTATCATTATTTTTAAAATTATGCAATACTTTTGTACGGTATTTTTTGCTATTTTTTTATGTCAAAATATATAAGTATAAAATTAACTTGGAGGTTTGGTATGTTCGAGATTTCAAAATATAAAAAAAGTAATGTAAAACTTTGTATTCGTTTACCAGAGAAAATGAATGAAACTTTAAGAAAAATCGCTAAAAAAGAAAATATGAGTTTTAATAACGTCTTAGTAAGCTGTATTCAAAATTCATTAGATGAAATGGATTTATCTAGATATAAAGATGTTGATATTTATGAAAATGATAAAAAAGAATTTAGGATATCCTAAACTCTTTTTAACTCTGCATATCTTTTTACTTTTTGAGTTGTTGTTTTTGCAAATGGCTCTTTTGTTAAAGTAATATCTTTAACATGCTTAAATATTGGTAATTCTTTATTTATTTCTTTTATTTCTTTCCATACTATGTCTTTGTATTCTTTTTGAGTTTTTTCTCCTAGATATTGTTTTATCATTTCTTCGTCATATACTATTTTTGCACATAACATTGTGTCTGTTTTACTTTTTTCCCTAGAATATACTAAACTTTCTATTACATATGGAATTTTGTTTATTAAAAATTCAATTTCTTGTGGATATACATTTTTACCGTTTTTTAGTACTATAATATCTTTCTTTCTTCCTGTTACATATAGAAATCCGTCTTCATCTATATATCCAAAATCACCTGTGCTAAACCATCCATCTTTTAATACTTCTTTAGTTGCTTTCTCATTTTTATAATATCCAAGCATTATGCTAGGTCCTTTTACTGTTATTTCTCCTACTCCGTCTTTATCTGGATTGTCTATTCTTGCTTCTAAGTTTGGTAATATTAATCCTACTGAACCTGGTCTTTTTTCTTTGTCTGTTTCTGCTGAAATTACAGGAGATGTTTCTGTTAATCCATATCCTTGTACTAAATCTATTCCTAAATTGTTGTATCCTATTATTGTATCTTTATTCATTGGTGCAGCACCATAAAATACTACTCTTAAATGTCCTCCAAAATTATCTAATACTTGTTTAAAAAATACTTTTCTTAAATCAATATGGCATTTTAATAATGCATTTGATATTTTTGACATTGTATTTATTAATTTTGTTTTTCCTTTTTCTTCTATTGCATGTTGAATTTTCTTATACATCGTTTCTAATACTAATGGAACTGCTACAAATACTGATATTTTGTACTCTGCTAAATTTTTTTGAATATGTTTTAACCCGTCACAAAATGCCACTGCTGCTCCACTATATAGTCCATATAGAAATGTGATTGTGCATTCAAAGGTATGATGAATTGGTAAAAATGATAAAAGAGTATCATTTGGATATATTTTTACCCATGTTGCTATTGCTGATATGTTTGAACATATATTTCTCTGTGATAATAGTACTGCTTTTGGAAAATTTGTTGTCCCAGATGTGAATAACATTATAGATGCTTTGTCACTGTCTATTTTTATATTACTATATCTTTTATCTCCTTTTTCTAATAATTCTTTTCCTTTTTTTAATATATCATTATATTTTTTTATCTTCAAATCTTTTTCGTCATCCATACATATTAATATTTCTATATTTTCATTTTCTTCTTTTATTTTTAACATTATATCTGTGTATTTCTTGTCAAAAATAACACCTTCTGCACCACTCATTTTTATTAATGTTTCTATTTCATTATCTGGTAGCGCTTTATCTAGTGGTACTACAATCATATTACCTGTAGTAATTGCTAAATAGCTTATACACCATTCATATCTGTTATTTCCAATTAGTACAATCTTTTTTCCTTCTAAATTTTCTTCTAAAAGTCCTGTGCTTAATGCTTTTACATCTTCTACAACTTGCTTATATTTAATTTCTACATATTCTGGTGTTTTTGATGTTGGGTCTTTTTTAAATTTATAAGCAATATTATTAGAAAATTTATTTTGCACTCTATCTAATAATTCTTTGTAGTTATATATTTCTTCTGCTTCGTAAACTTTCCTTGATTCTCCATTTTCCATTATTTCATCATTCCTTCCTAAGGTATGAGCTTGGTTTGAATAAAATAGTTTTTGATGTATCCTAATTAGGTATTATTTTTCAACCTCTTCCCTTTTTTGTTTCATTTTATATCAATTATACTTTAAAATCAATAATATTTCCAAAAAGTTTTTATATTTATAGAAAAAGTAAAACTTTAAACAAAAAATCTTGATTTTTTTTGTTTATAAGTATAAAATATTGTAAAATTAAGTTGTATAAGGATGGTAAAAATGGGTAAAATATTAAATGATTTAACAACTCCTCAAAAATCTATTTTATTGACAGATAAATTTTATGACTCTAACAGTCTATTTAACCTTGGAGGGACATTATTAATTCATCAAAAAGTGGATTTTGATATTTTAGAAAGAGCTATTAATATATTCATTCAAAAAAATGATGGAATGAGACTTGGTTTTGAACTTCATGATGGAAAGACTTATCAATATGTACAAGATTATTCATATAAGAAACTTCCTATCTATTCTATTAGTACAGAAGATGAATTGCGCTCTTTAGAAAATCATTTTATACATACTAAATTTAATATTTCAAAATCATTTTTATATGAATTTAAATTGATAAAACTAAAAAATGGTCATGGTGGGTTTAATATCACTCTTCACCATTTAATCTCTGACGCTTGGAGTATGAGCTTATTAGTTAACGAAATTATAGATATTTATTCTAAATTAATAAAAAATGAAACAATATCTGAAGATTTAAATCCTTCTTATATTGAATATATAGAATCTGAACAAAAATATTTAAATTCTGAAAAATTTAAAAAAGATGCACAATTTTGGGATGGCACTTTTGATAAATGTCCATCTTGTGTTTCTTTCTCTCAAAAAAATTCTCAAAATACATCTCAAGAAGCCCAAAGAAAAATATTTCCATTAGAAAACAGTGAACAAATTAATGAATTTTGTAAGAATAATAATATATCTGTTTTCACATTTTTTATGACTGTTATCGCTTTATATTTACATAGAATAACAGGAGCCGAAGATATTATTATTGGTTCTCCTATTTTGAATAGAAATGGTTCTAGAGAAAAGAATATGATAGGTTTATTTATTAATACTTTACCAATTAAAATAGAAATACCTGATAGTAATATTAGTTTTTCAGAATTAATAAAACAAGTTTCAGATAAACAATTTTCTATGTTTAGACATCATAAATATCCATATTCTAAAATATTAGAATATGTTAGAAAAAAGTATAAATTTTCTAATAATTTATATGATACTATTATTTCATATCAAAATGCTAGAAATAGTTCACAAACATCTGATATTGAATATTCTACTAATTGGGACTTTAATGGATCTAGTTTTAATAGTTTAGATATACACCTTTATGATATGGATAATACAGGTATTTTGAAATTATTTTATGATTATAGATTAGATAGATTTGAAGAAGCTGAAATAATTGATATTCATAACAGAATTTTGCATATTATCGACCAAGTAATGGATAATTTTAATTTATCTATAAATGCTATAGATATTATTACAGATAAAGAAAAAAGGGATTTATTATATACATTTAATGATACAAAATTAGATTATCCAAAAGATAAAACTATTAACGAATTATTTGAAGAACAATGTAAAAAGACTCCTAATAATGTAGCCGTAGCTTTTGGTAATTCTACATTAACTTATAAAGAGTTAAATGAAAAAGCAAATCAACTAGCATATTTTTTAAGAAATAAAAAAGGAATTACTGCAAATTCTTTTGTTGGTATTCTTACTAAACGTTCTTTAGAAATGGCTATTGGTCTTTTAGCTATTTTAAAAGCTGGAGCTACATATGTTCCAATTGACCCAGAATATCCTGAAGAAAGGATTTCATATATGCTTGAAGATTCTGGAGCCAAAATAATATTGGTAGATAATTTCACTAAAGATATTTATAATTCAGAAGATAAGGTAAATATTGATTTATCAAATGAAATTTATAATATATATCCAACTGATAATTTAGAAACCATAAATAAGTCTTCTGATTTAATGTATTTAATATACACTTCTGGTTCTACTGGTAAACCTAAAGGTGTTATGCTAATGCATCAAAATGTTAATAATTATTTACATGGTCTAAAAAATGTAATTGATTTTTCTGAAAATAAAGTAATTGTTTCAGTTACTACTATATGTTTTGATATTTTTGTAACTGAATTTTGGGGCGGTTTATTAAGTGGAATGACTGTTGTTATTGCTAATGAGCAAGAACAAAATATATCTACTGACTTGAATAAACTTTGTTTAAAATATAATGTAAATATGATACAAACTACTCCTTCTAGGTTTAATGCTTTATTAGAAGAAGACTCTAATTTTTTAAATAATATTACTGACTTAATGGTTGGTGGTGAAGCTTTACCTAAGAAGCTATTGAATAAATTAAATAGTTTTCCATGGCTTACAATTTTTAATATGTATGGCCCTACAGAGACAGCTGTCTGGTCTACTATTAAAAAATCCCCATGTGAAGATAATATTACAATTGGTAAACCAATTGCAAATACACAAGTATATATATTAGATGATAATTATAATTTATTACCACCAAATATTCCTGGGAATTTATTTATTGGTGGAGATGGTGTTTGTAAAGGATATTATAATAGACCAGAATTAAATGAAAAAGTATTTATAAAATCTCCTTTTGATAATAAATCTATTTTATATAATACTAAGGATTTGGCTTATATACAAAAAGATGGAGAAATTGTTCATCTGGGTAGAAGTGATTTTCAAGCTAAAGTTCATGGTTTTAGAGTCGAATTAGGAGAGATAGAAAATGCTATAATGAATTATCCTGATATTAGCAATGTTGTAGTATTATTACAAGATGATAGTTTAAATGCTTATATCGTTTCTAATAAAAATATTAATACAAAAGGGTTATTAAATTATTTAATGAATCTTTTACCACATTATATGTTACCCAAAACAGTGACTCAAATTGAAGCAATTCCTTTAACTCCTAATGGAAAAATCAATAGGAAAAGTGATATTTTTAAAGTTGCTGATCAAGTTTCTGAAAATAAGGTTGAACCTAGAAATGAAAAAGAAAAATTGTTGTATGATGTCATTAGACAATCTGTAGGTTTAGATTTAGGAGTAACAGATAATATTTTTGAATTTGGAATGGATTCTTTGATGGTTATAAAACTTGTAAGTAAGTTATATCTATATAAAATTAATTTAAGTATACAAGATTTTTATAATAATCCTTCTATTGAATCTCTTGCTAAAAAAATATCTAATAAGAAAGAATCTAAATCTAGTGATAAAGCTGAAACTAAACATATTATAAATATCTCTGATATCAGAAAAAAATTAAGCTATGACATTAATATTGAACCTCATAATATATTGCTTACTGGTGTTACTGGATTTTTGGGTATACATGTATTAGAATCTTTAATTAATAACTCTAATTGCAATATTTATTGTTTAATAAGAAGTAAAGAAGGAAAGTCTTCTACAACAAGACTTATCGAAAGATTAAATTATTACTTTGATGGCCAATATACTAATTTAATTGATAAAAGAATTTTTATAGTAAATTCTAATATTACAGATGAATATTTAGGTTTATCAAAGGATACATATAACGAGTTAGGATTAAATATTTCTAGTGTAATTCATTGTGCAGCAGACGTTAAACATTATGGAAATTATAAATTGTCTGAAAAAGCCAATATCAAAGCAACAGATAATATAATTAGGTTTTGTTTAGAATTTAATACAATATTAAATCATATTTCTACAATGACAGTTTCTGGATATGGTTTAGTAAATGTCAATTATGAAGGTCTTTTTGATGAAAATAAATTTTATATACATCAAGATTATGAAGATAACATATATGTAAAAACTAAATTTATTGCTGAAGAAGAAATATTCAATGCAACTTCAAAAGGTCTTATTGCAAATATTTACAGAATAGGTAATTTAACAAATAGATTCTCAGATTGCAAATTTCAATATAATTCTAACGAAAATAGTTTTATAAATAAGTTGAAATCTATTAAAAATTTAGGTATACTACCTATTGACATGAAAAATTATCAATTAGAATTAACACCTGTTGATGTTTGTGCAAGTGCTATTACTAAGTTAGCAATTTATAAGAAAATAGATAATAATGTTAACATTTATCATCTATATAATAATAACTATGTTTCTATGAATATAATAACTGATATATTAAATGTAAATGGTATTCAAATATCATATTTAAATACTTCAGATTTTGAAAATGCTATTGCGTCTAATTTAGCTAATTCAAAAGGAATTCCTGGTTTTATAGACCAATTAGGAAACGCCCAATTGCCAAGCTCTTATGATAGTATATTTTCGAATTCTGAAACATTGAGTATTTTGTCTAATTTGAATTTTAGTTGGCCAAATATTACAAAAGATTACATTAATAATATTATAAAGAATATTTAATTCTTTTCCAACTAGATTTCTGACTAAGAAGGGAATGGTAAAAAAACATGAGAAAAAATTTTTTAAGTAAGATACCAATTAATATGAAATTGACTTTTGCTTGTATTATTGGATTATTAATTATTGGATTATTGTATTATCCATTAATACCTAAATTACTTAACTATCCACCTGACTCCATTAATAATGCTTTTCAAATAAAAGTTAATTATTTTTATTATACTACTCAATATATATCAATAGTTGCTTTTGCTGTAATAGCTTTTTTAATAATTTTACCTATATTATTTAGAAAAGTTAATAAAATAGATAAAACTAGTAATTTAGATGTAGAGAAAAATACTGATAATGTAATTTCAATAATAAAAACTTGTTTTAATTTTCCTATTGTTATGTTATTAACTTTTATGATATTACCACCTTTAGTTGTATTTTTAGGATTATTGTTTTTAAAACAGGAATTTATATTTTCACTTAAGGTTACATTTATAATATTTTCTATGTGTGCATTATTAGCTTTAGTAATTTATGCTTTTAGTCGTTTTCTTTTTGAAAATGTATTGAAAAAAATTAAGATAACTAATGCTAAATATGGTATAAGATTGAATGTAAAAAATAGAATGTTATTACAATTATTACCTTTACTTTTATATACAATAGTGTTTTCGTTTTTAATTCTATACTCTCAACTTACAGAGATAAAGGGTGATTCTTTATATGATTATTATAGAGAAATATTAGTAAATGATTTTGAGAATAAAACTATACAATCTGTTGAAGAAGCTAAAAATATGCTAGAAAAAGTTTCTTTAAAATCTCCTGATGATTCTATATTTATTTTAAAATCAGATGGTGAGGAATATTATTCTGAAAATGAGTTGTCTGACTTTTTTAAAACATATATTTTAGATTTTGGAGAAAAAACTAATGGACATACATATGAATATTATGGTGATCCAACACAAGGAACTTTTATAACTGTTAATATAAATGGTGAGGACTATATTTTAGGAATACGTTATTCCGTATTTACTAATGATACTATAATTAATATTGTGCCATTATTTGGTATAGTTATTATAATTAATTTGTTATTTATTGTTATTTTCGCTATAAATTATGGAAATCAATTGAAAGTTATTACAAAAAGTTTATCTGATATATCAAAGAATTCATCTGATTATGTAGGATCTAAATTACCTGTATATTCTAATGATGAAATAGGAGATTTGACAATTGCTTTTAATAATATTCAAGATATGACAAAGAGTTATATTAAACAATTACATGATAATCAAGATACTTTAATGGAAAAAGAACGTTTAGCTTCGTTAGGTCAATTGATAGGTGGAATTGCTCATAACCTAAAAACTCCAATAATGTCAATATCAGGTGCAGCTGAAGGATTAGATGATTTGATTAAAGAATACGATTCATCAATTGGAGACCCAACTGTAAATAATGACGACCACCATGATATTGCTAAAGATATGTCTCAATGGGTATTAAAAATTAAAAATTATACTGAATATATGTCTGATATTATAACAGCAGTTAAAGGTCAAGCTGTAACATTGTCAAATGAACAAGATGTTTCATTTACTATTGAAGAATTATTAAAACGTGTTAATATTTTAATGAAACATGAATTGAAAAATGCTATTATTTATTTAAACATCTCTGTAAAAGTTGATGAAAATACAGTAATTCGAGGAGATGTAAATAGTCTAGTACAGATTATAAATAACATGATTTCAAATTCAATACAAGCATATAATGGAAAACCAGAACAAAATATTGACCTTATAGTTGAGAAAAAAGAAAATAATTTGGTAATTTCTGTTAAAGACTATGGTTGCGGAATACCTGAAAAGGTTAAGGAAAAGTTATTTAAAGAGATGGTAACTACAAAAGGTAAAAATGGAACTGGATTAGGACTTTATATGTCATATTCAACAATTAGAGCTCATTTTAATGGTAATATGACTGTTGAATCAGAAGAAGGAAAAGGTTGTACTTTTAGTATAATATTACCTTTATAAGATGAACTAACAGTGCCAAATCGGCACTGTTTTTTTTGCGTGAATTTTGTAAAAAATGCTTGCATTTTGCACTTTTTATTAATATAATGTGGATAGAAAATTCAAGATAACAAATTTTATTTATTTGAATATAAAAATTTGTCAAATCATAATTATTCAAATGGGGGGTTTTTATGAGAAAGAGTTTACAAAATATACAAAATTCTACTAATGATAATTCAAATTATAAAATATTAGCAGTTGATGACGAGCAAGGTATTATTGATTCACTTTCTATATTTCTAAAAAGAAGTGGATACAATTTTACAGGGATAACTGACCCTCAGGAAGCAATTGAGCGTGTTAGAAATGAACATTTTGACTTGATGATTTTAGACTTTATAATGACTCCTTTTCATGGAGATCAAGTTGTTGAAGAAATAAGGAAGTTCAATAAAGAATTATATATATTATTACTTACAGGACACAAAGATTTAGCACCTCCACTTGAAACAATAAAAAGGTTAGATATACAGGGATATTGTGAAAAAAGCGATAAATTTGACCAATTATTATTATTGATTGAATCAGGTATAAAATCAATTGAACAAATGCATGAAATAAAGAAAATAAATGAACAATTAAAAGATACATACGAAAAATTAGAACAAGCATATTTGGAAAGTATTGAGACATTACGTTATACTGTTGAAGCTAAGGATACATATACAAGAGGTCATTCTGATAGAGTTTCTGAATTATCAGTATTAATAGGTAAAAAAGTTGGATTATCTGAGCAAGATTTGAGAACACTTCAAATTGGCGGATTATTCCACGATATTGGTAAAATAGGTGTTCCAGATACTATTTTGCAAAAAGAATCTAAATTAACAGATGATGAATATTCAGAAATAAAAAATCATCCTTCGATTGGTGTACACATATTGTCAAATGCTACTATTTTTAAGGATATTATTCCAATTGTAAAACATCATCATGAAAGATATGATGGCCATGGATATCCTAGTCAATTAAAAGGTGAAGAAATTCCTTATTTAGCTAGAATAACAGCAATAGCAGATAGTTTTGATGCTATGACTTCTAGAAGATCTTATAGAGATGCTTTACCTTTGGATGTTGTTAAAGAAGAATTTAGAAAAAATAAAGGTACTCAATTCGATCCAGAGTTAGCTGATGCATTTTTGGATATTTTGGAAAATCATTTTGATGAAATCAAAGAAATACAGGATAAATATGTTGGATAGGGGACGTTCCTTTAATCCCTAAAATTAGGGATTAAAGGAACGTCCCCTTCATAGATAGTCCAACTTTTTGTCTTTCTTTATCTATTTTTATAACTTTAACTTTTATAATATCTCCTACAGAAACAACTTCAGAAGGATTTTTTATAAATTTATCACTCATTTCAGAAATATGTACTAAACCATCATGTTTAACACCAATATCTACAAATGCTCCAAAATCTATAACATTTCTAACTGTACCTGTTAGTACCATCCCTTCTTTTAAATCTTCAAATTTTAAGACATCTGAACGTAAAATTGGTTTTGGCATATCTTCTCTTGGGTCTCTTCCTGGTTTTGAAAGTTCTGATATAATATCTGATAATGTCATTTCCCCTATTTCTAATTCTTTTGCCATTTGTTTTACATCAATTGTTTTTAATTTATTTCTTAATTCTTCTAACTTTTCTTTATCTTTTAAATCATTTTTATTAAATCCAATAGATTTTAACAATTTTTCTGTTGCTTCATAACTTTCTGGGTGAACTGCAGTTATTTCTAATGGATTGTCTCCATCCATTATTCTTAAGAAACCTGCACATTGCTCAAATGCTACTTTTCCTAGTTTTGGTACTTTTAATAATTCTTTTCTGTTTTTTAGTTTTCCATTTTCATCTCTATATTTTACAATATTTTTAGCTATTGTGTTGTTTATTCCTGAAACATATGATAATAGTGATGGTGTTGCAGTATTTACGTCTACACCTACTTTATTAACACTATCTTCCACAACTCCTGTCAAACTTTCAGCTAATTTCTTTTGATTAACATCATGTTGATATTGTCCTACTCCTATTGCTTTTGGGTCTATTTTTACAAGTTCTGCTAATGGATCTTGTAATCTTCTTGCTATTGATATCGCTCCTCTTATAGATACATTGATATCTGGATATTCTTCTGTTGCAAGTTTTGATGCTGAATATACTGATGCTCCAGCTTCACTCACTATTGCATAATGAACTGGTCTTGAAGCTTCTTTTATCATATCTGCAACAAACATTTCTGATTCTCTTGAAGCTGTTCCATTACCTATTGCAATCATATCAATTTTATCTTTTTCTATTAATTTTAAAAGCTCTTTTTTAGCATTTTCTACATCATTTTGAGGTTCTGTTGGATATACTGTTGTGTAATCCAAGACTTTTCCTGTTTCGTCAATTACAGCTATTTTACATCCTGTTCTATATGCAGGATCAAATCCCATTACTGTTTTACCTTTTATAGGTGCTCCTAAAAGTAGTTGTTTTGAATTTTGTCCAAATACTTTTATTGCTTTTTCTTCTGCTTTTTCTGTTAAATCTGAACGTATTTCTCTATCAATAGATGGTTCTATTAATCTTTTGAAACTATCTAATATAGTTTCTTTTAGCATTTCAGTAAATTGTGTTTGTCCTTTTAATATATCTCGTTCGATATATGCAAAAATTTTTTCCTCTGGTTTTTCTATTTTTACTTTTAAGAAATCTTCTTTTTCTCCTCTGTTTATTGCTAAAATTCTATGACTTGGTATGTATTTAATAGCTTCTTGATAATCATAATACATCTCATAATTTGATTTTTCTTCTTTTGTAGCTTTTGTTACAATTAACCCTTCTCTAAACAAAAGTCTTTTTATTTCTTTTCTATATTTTGCATTGTCTGATATATCTTCTGCAATAATATCTAATGCTCCTTGAATTGCCTCTTCTGCTGTTGCTACTACTTTATCTTTATTTTTCTTATCTTCTTCACTTAATTTGTCTATATTTATGTATTGTTTTGCAATTTCTTCAATTGGTGTTTTTTCTTCTTGTTTTATAATTATCTCTGCCAATGGTTCTAATCCTTTTGCTTTTGCAACTGTTGCCCTTGTTTTTTTCTTTTGTTTGTATGGTCTATAGATGTCTTCTACTTCTGCAAGAGTTTTAGCTATTGCAACAGCTTTTACAATTTCATCAGTTAATTTTCCTTGTTCATCTATTGAATTTATTACTTCTTGTTTTCTTTGTTCTAAATTCCTTAAATAATTTAGTCTTTCCCCTAAATCTCTAAGTATTTCATCACTTAGCCCTCCTGTAACTTCTTTTCTGTAACGTGCTATGAATGGAATTGTATTTCCTTCATCAATTAAATTTATTGCCGCTTCTACTTGTTTTTCTTTTATATTTAATTCTTCTGCTATTGTTTTTATTATTTTTTCCATCTTACCATTTCCTTGTTTTTTTATTTACAATCAATTTTTCTAGTATAAGAAAATTAGCTTTTATATTGTCTGATTTTTAGATTTTTGTATATTAAAAGGTTAAATTATGATTTTTTATTACATTAAATAATGATTGTATAAGAAACTTTAATGTAATTAACAGATTTTTTACTAAAAAATCTTTGATTATTTTTAGAATAATTCTGAAATTATACTTTTATAAATTTGTTTACATTATCTTTTGTATTTCTATATTTTTTAATGATTTTTTATCAAAAATTGTAGAGTAAAATTGTTTAATTATTTCTTCTATTTTTTGTATATCATTTTCCTTTGATGAATATATCATTAACTTAAAATGTACTCTTCTATTTCATCTATTATGCAATAACCTTTAGCTATTCCATCTTCTTCAAAAATGTATGTTTCTTCTTTATCTTTTAGCATTCTTTTTCTAAATTTTTCTAAGTTTGGTCTCTCGTTTTTAGGGAAATCTTTTATTATATGTTTCCTATATAAATCCTTAAATTCTTTAAATTTAATTTTCCTTAGCATTTTTTCCTCCTTTATCCATATCTTATATTATTATATTTTTTCTTTTTTATCAAGCTTTAGCTTGGAAAATTTTTCAATTTTTAATTTATATATGTAATTTGTTTTATTTCAATATTATATTTAATTCTATTATTAATTAATATCTTAATTTAGAAATCAATAAAATTTTAATGTATATTTTATTCATGCAAAAGAGAAATTCTTTTAAAATAGAATTCCTCTTTTTTAATTATTATTCGATTCCTAAATATTCATTATATGTACATTCTTTATCAATTACTTTGCCATCATTTTTAATATCTATTATTCTATTCGCAACTGTTTGTGTTAATTCATGGTCATGTGATGTAAATAAAATGTTTCCTTTGAACTTTTTCATTCCTTCATTTACTGATGTGATACTTTCCATATCTAAATGGTTTGTAGGTTCATCAAATATTAAGAAATTGGCTCCTGATAACATCATTTTAGAAAGCACACATCTTACTTTTTCTCCTCCTGATAATACTTTAACATTTTTTAGAGCTTCTTCTCCTGAAAATAACATTCTACCTAAAAAGCTTCTTACAAATGTTTCATCTGGATCTTTTGAATATTTTCTAAGCCAATCTGTTATGCTTTCATCTCCTTCAAATAGATAGTTATTATCCTTAGGGAAATATGAGTTAGTAATTGTTGTTCCCCATACTAATTCTCCCTCGTCTGGTTCTACTTCTCCAGCTATTATTTGAAATAATACTGTTTTTGCATTTTCATTATCAGCTAAAAATGCTATTTTATCATCTTGTTTTACCGTAAATGAAATATTATCAAGTAATTTAACTCCTTCTATTGTTTTTGAAATATTTTTTACTTCTAATATTTCTTTTCCTGGTTCTCTATCTGGTTTAAAATCCACATATGGATATTTTCTATTTGAAGGTTTTATTTCTTCTAGCTCTATTTTTTCTAAAGTTTTCTTTCTTGATGTCGCTTGTTTTGATTTAGATGCATTTGCACTAAATCTTGCAATAAATTCTTGCAACTCTTTTATTTTTTCTTCTTTTTTCTTATTTTGTTCCCTTGCTTGTTTTAATGCAAGTTGACTAGATTCATACCAGAAATCATAATTTCCTGGATATACTTTTATTTTTCCAAAATCTACATCCGCTATGTATGTACATACTTTATTTAAGAAATATCTATCATGTGATACAACAATTACTGTATTT
>CAMMNR010000035.1 GCA_946498265.1 uncultured Clostridium sp.
GGGCTATTTTGGCACACTTTATTTATTCAGCATTTTATAAAATTAAAATGTATTAGATAAGGTGTGTGCCAAAATAGCCCGTCCCCTTTGGCACAAAAATGCTTATTAAGAACCGTCCCCTTTTATGCCCTTTTATGCAATCAAAAAATATGCTAATACTATAATTCCAAGTATAATTCTATAATATCCAAATACTTTGAAATCATGTTTTTTAATGTAATTCATCAAAAATTTAATAACAAAAACAGATACTAGGAAAGATACTAACATTCCTACTAATAGAATTATTAATTCTATACTTGTAAATCCAAAACCAAATTTCACTAGCTTTAACAAACTTGCTCCTAACATTGTTGGTATTGCTAAATAAAATGTAAATTCTGCTGCATTTGGTCTTGATAACCCTATTAATAATCCACCTATTATTGTTGCTCCTGAGCGTGATGTTCCCGGGAATATTGCTGCTATTAGTTGAAATATTCCTATTAAAAAAGCATCTTTGTATGTAATTTGTGAATTTTCTGTTTTGGCACTTTTTCTATTTCTATTCCAATTTTCTATAACTATAAATGCTATACCAAATACTATTAATGCAATTGCTATACATGTTGGATTATAAAATAAAGCTTCAAATACTTCATCAAAAAGTAATCCTATAATAGCTGCTGGTATACATCCAACTAGGATTTTTCCCCATAAGTTCATTATATCTTTATCGAAAATTGATAAAATTCCTTTTTTCTTGATTGCTTTTTCTTTATTTTTTGTAAATGGCCATATATTTTTAAAATATAGTAATACAACTGCTAATATTGCTCCTAATTGTATTACTACTTGAAACATTCCCCAGAATTCTGGTGATACTTCTTTAAATTTTATAAATTGCTCTACCAATATTAGATGTCCTGTACTACTAATTGGTAGCCATTCTGTTATTCCTTCTACAATTCCAAATATTATCGTTTTTAAAATTTCTATAAACATTATTTTTTCTCCTCCAATATTTCATAAATGGTTTCTTTGAGTATTTTTGCTGTAGTAATTGGTGAAATCTTTCCTGGTATCCCCAAAGCTTTTATTAAATTTATTTTATTTTCTTGTGCTTCTTCTTTATTTATTCCACCTTCTCCAGATGCTAAATCAAGCAATAATGTATCTTTATTTATTTTTTGTAAAATATCTCCTTGTAATATGATGTGAGGTATTGTATTTACTATTACATCATAATCTTTTATTACATCTTCTATTTTATTTAATTGCACATTTGTATATCCATAAACCTCTGCCCATGCCAATTCTTCCTCTTCTTTAGATACTACGGTTATTTTTGCTGAAAGTCCATCTAACTTTTTGGCAAGTGTTTTTCCCACTCTTCCAAAACCAAGTATCATTATCTTGCTTCCATGTACATTTACTTGCGTATTTTCTATTATTTCTTTTATTGCTCCTTCTGCTGTTGCTATTGTATTTAAAATGGCTAATTTCTCATTTTTCATTATATCTATTATTTCTACACCTTTATATTTTTCATAAATATTATTCGGTATAGTTCCAGCTATTAATGTTTTGTCTTTCATTAAATTCATAAATTCATTTATTTTAATTTTATTATCACTTAATGGCATGTTTATTGTTATTCCATCTCTTGTA
Source organism: uncultured Clostridium sp. (assembly GCA_946498265.1). Lineage (GTDB taxonomy): Bacteria > Bacillota > Clostridia > TANB77 > CAG-508 > CAG-269. Next base: position 1,651 of record CAMMNR010000035.1, read on the forward strand.
AATGGAATTGAACTAATTACTATTTCTGCGTTTTCTAGTACTTGTTCTAAATTTCTACATATTCTCATATTCGAGCTATTTTCTAATTCTTTTGCTTTTTCTAATCCTAATATATATATTTGATTATTTTCTTTTTCTAATATTTGGGCTAATTTTACTAATCTCAAATCTCCGCCCAATAATTACAAATTTATTATTCATAAAATTCTAAATGATATATTTAATTACTTAAATAATCATTTTCTCCTTTCTTTTTAATTGATAATACCTCTAGAATCAGAATCATAGAGGTATATCACTTATTATTAAAATTATATTTTCTAATTCAAATTTTATGAATATTATTGTCTTTCTTTTTGGTTATCTTCTTTGTTTCTTTCCTCTATTTTTTCTTTTAATCTATTATTCTTTTTTAATAAATTTATATCATTATAACTTAAATGTCTTGTTATTTCGCACATTTCTTCTAAATGTTCTTTTACTCTTATTTCCTCTATTTTTAATTTTTCTTGTTCTTTACTAGTATCTTCTAAATTAAATGGTATTGATATTTTTGCCATTATTGGTATAAATATTGGATCTTTTTTTACCTTATCTACTATTTTCATTGAATTTTCATCTATTGCTATATTTATATATTTTATTGCAGTGTCTTTATCTCCCTTTAGCAGATAAATTTTGGCTAATTCAAAATATCCATCTGCTGATAATCTTTCATCTTCTATAGCTTCTAAAAATCTTTTTTCTGCTTCCTCTAAGTCTTTATATATTAAAGCAATTTGTGCCAAAGAATATTTTGCATTATATAATAAAGAATTTATCTCTGCAGCTTTTTCATAACATATTTTTGCATTTTGAAAATCATTTAACATTGTATATGCAATACCTAAATTATAATTTAAGTCATAATTTATTGGATTATATCTTAATGCTTCTTGATAGACATTTACTGCTTCCTTATATTTTTCTTGTTCTAATAAGATTTCTCCTAATAAATTAGTTGCCTCAAGCATTTCTGGCTTTTTACTTAATAAATTAAACAACATCTCTGATGCTTCATCTTTTTTGTCAAGCCCATTTAATAAATTAGCTATTTTGTAATATGAATCATAATCTTTTTTGTCTATGTCAATTGCTTGTACATATTCATCTATCGCTTTCCTCATTCCTCCCTCAAGCTCATATATCTGTGCTAACATTTTATGTGCTTTATAATTTTGTGGTTTTTTTGTTACTAAATCTATTAATGCCTGTTTTGCTTTTTTATCATTTCCTATCATTAGATAAAAATTTGCCCTTGTTATCCCTAAAAATTCATTTAGTAAAAACCCTCTTTTTTCTAAAATTATTATTAACAATGGCAATATTATCGATAATACATATTTTAATATTACAAATAACATATTTAGTTTAACATTAAATAGTACTTCAACAAAATTTAAAGCTATCCCTATTGCTTCTAATACTAAAATTATCACATATGTTGTATCATTATTCTTTATCATTCTTAGAAACATATACACAAATACTGCAAATGAAATTACTGTAAATATTAGTTGCTCTATTATCATTTCTACATTCTCCTCTTTTATCAATCTGTCTCAATGTAGACGTTTCTTTTTGAGACATAATGTTCCATGATGTCTCAAAAAGAAACGTCCCTATTGAGACACTATATCTCCTTTGCTATCTACTAAATAACTTCTACCACTATCTATAAAAGTAACTTGTATTTCATCTCCTAATTGTTCTGATTCATATTTGCCACTTCCTGGCTCTTTATCTAACTCTGTATCTAAATTTTCTTTTGTTAGTTTCCCATATGTATCTTTTTGCATTGCTGATACAATTGCTATACCTAATAAATCTCTTTCACCTTTTGCCTCTGCTTGTTCTTTTCCCTGCTTTGCTTCTTTTATAAGCCCATTGTCACCTGACAAAGCTCCAATACTTATTCCTGCTAATATTAATAAAATTATTATTGTTATCACTAATGCTATTAGTGTTATACCTTTTGTATCTTTCAAATTTTTCATATGTTCCTCACCTCTCATTTACAGAATAATACCATTTGTTACAAAAAAAATCAATTACTTTAATATAATTCACAATAAATCTTATAATCCCTTAATATTTTTCTAACATAATTATTAGTTTCTTTATAAGGTATATTTTCTATATCTGTACCATCTGCTTTTATTATATTTTTTTCTATCCAATTATCAACAGTCCCTATTCCTGCATTATATGCTGCTAACGCAACTTCTTTACTTTTATACTTTTCTAGCAAAATTGATAAGTAATTTGTGCCAATATTTATATTATTTTCAATTTTTGATAATTCTTCTCTTACATTTTCACTGTCCAATTCCATCCCTAGTTTTGTAGCAATCTCTTCTCCTGTTTCTTCCATAATTTGCATTATTCCAATTGCTCCTTTATGTGATACTGCTTCATGATTAAAATTACTTTCTGCTTTTATTACAGCATAAATTAAGTTTTCTTCTACTCCATATTTTTCTGCATAAATTGATACTATCTCCTTATAATTTTGTGGATATATTATCTTTAGTATTTTATCTTTAAACATCCCCAGAAAAACAAATACTATGATAATAATTATTATAAAAATAATTAATTTCTTATTTGTAAATATTTTTTTCAAACTTCTCTCTCCTTGTTTTTCCTGATTTTATATTAATTATTATAAATGTTATAATTTACCTAATGTTATTTACATTCATACCAATTTTCCGCTTCTGAAATATCAGCTATTAATGGCACTTTCAACTTTATAGCACTTTCCATTTTTTCTTTTATTAATTTTTTTACTTCTTCTATTTCATCTTTCGGACTTTCTAGCATCATTTCATCATGTACTTGAAGTACTATTTTTGATTTTAAATTTCTTTGTTTTAATTCTCTATAAACATTTATCATCGCTATTTTCATTATATCTGCTGCAGTCCCTTGTATTGGTGTATTCATGGCAGCTCTTGCCCCGAATTGCCTTACCATATAATTATTTGACTTAAGTTCTGGAATATATCTTCTTCTATGGAATAATGTTTCTACATACCCCTGTTCTTTTGCTTTTTCTGTTATATTATCCATAAATTCCTTTATTCCTTTATATTCTTCCAAATATTCATCAATATATTTTTTAGCTTGTTTTCTAGAAATTCCTAATTGTTCACCCAAACCAAAATCACTTATACCATAAACTATTCCAAAATTTACTGCTTTTGCATTACTTCTTTGTTCTTTTGTTACTTCATCCATTGGTGTCTTAAATACTTTTGAAGCTGCTTGTTTATGGATATCTTGATTATTGTTAAATGCTTCTATCATATGTTTATCTCCTGAAATATGAGCTAATACTCTTAATTCAATTTGAGAATAGTCAGCATCTACATATAATTTTCCTTCTGCTGGTTTAAATATTTTTCTTACTCTTTTTCCTAACTCAAACCTAGTTGGAATATTTTGAAGATTTGGCTCTGTTGAACTTATTCTTCCTGTTGCTGTTATTGTTTGATGGAAAAATGAATGTATTCTTTTAGTTTTTGGATTTATATATACTTTTAATCCTTCAACATATGTTGAATTTAGTTTCATTAATTGTCTATATTCTAATATTTTTTCTATTATTGGATCTTCTTTTTTTAATTTTTCTAATACATCAACATCAGTTGAATATCCACTTTTTGTTTTTTTGATTACTGGTAATTTCATTTTTTCAAATAAAATTTCACCTAATTGTTTTGTTGAATTAATATTAAATTCTTCTCCTGCCATTTCGTGTATCTCTTTTGTTAATACTTCTATTTTACTACTTAATTCTTTTCCAAAACTTTCTAATTCTTCTTTATCAACATACATACCATTCCATTGCATATCTGATAAAACTTCAACTGTTGGCATTTCTATATTGAAAAATAAATCCTTAGCATTTATTTCTTCTAGTTTTTTTAATGTTTCTTCTTGTATCTTTGAAATTGCATATACATATATTAAATCAAATTCTTTCTTTATATTTCTTGATTCTTTACCTTCACTAATACTATCAAATAGATTAATTTGTTCCTCTTTTTCTTCTTCTCCTATAATTTCTTTTATATCTAAATCAATGTATTGATTAGCTAAATTTTCTATGTCAAATTTAGTGTTTGTTGGGTTTAATAAATATGCCGCTATTGCTATATCATAATACATTCCATTTATATTAATTCCTACTTGCTTTAATAAAATATATTCTTTTGTTAAATTTATACCTATTTTTTTTATATTTTTATCTTCAAAAATTTCTTTAAAATCTTGTATATTTTCTTCATTTAATTCTAAATAATATGCTTCATTTAATTCTTTATTATACACACTAATTGCAACTATTTTTTCTTTTATAATTTTTTCTTCATTTTCATCATTATCAGTTTGTAGATAAAAAATCATTTCTTTTTGTTTATTTATTATTTCTATTATTTCTTTTAGTTCTTTTTCTACTTCTTTATACATTTCTTTTTTGTCTTCATTTTTTTGTGTATCTTCACTTCTTAATGAAAATCTATCAATATATCTATTAAAATTTAAATCCTTAAATATTTCTAATACTTTTGGTCTATCCCATTCTTCCACTTTAAAGTCCTCTAGTGTATCTTCTATTGGTACTTCTAAATTTATAGTTCCTAATGTTTTAGATAAAAAAGCCATATCTTTGTTATTCTCTATGTTTTCTTTTTGTTTTCCTTTCAGACCTGCTTCACCTTTTTCAACTAAATCATATAAATTTTCTATAGAATTAAATTTTTGAATTAGTGATAAAGCTGTTTTTTCTCCTATTCCAGGTACTCCTGGTATATTATCAGAACTATCTCCTTGTAATCCTTTTACATCTATTAATTGTTTTGGTTCTATTCCATAAGTTTCTATAATTTTATTTCTATCAAATACATCTGTCTCAGTTTTTCCACCTTTTGTTCTTGGTATTCTAATACTTACTTTATCTGTTGCTAGTTGGAATGTATCTCTATCACCTGAAAGTATTACAACATCTAGACCTTGCTTTTCTCCATATCTAGATAATGTTCCTAAAACATCATCTGCTTCATATCCTTCTTTTTCTATAATATCTATATTCATTGCTCTTAATATATCTTTTATTACTGGCATTTGTTCAGCAAGTTCATCTGGCATTCCTTTTCTGTTTGCCTTATACCCTTCATACATTTTATGTCTCGCTGTCGGAGCTTTTAAATCAAATGCAACTGCCATATATTTAGGATTTTCATCTTCTATTAATTTAAAAAGAATTGCTAAAAATCCATATACAGCATTTGTATATCTTCCATCTTTTGTTGTCAAAGATTTACTTCCCATTATTCCATAAAAAGCTCTATTCATGATACTATTTCCATCAATTAAAACTAACTTATCCAAAACATTTCCTCCCATAAAAACGTGCCAAAGGGGACGGGCTATTTTGGCACAATTTTTGTTTGTTCCTTAATATATTCTAAAATAATATTTTAATTTGTGCCAAAATAGCCCGTCCCCTTTGGCACAATTTTATATATTGTCAAATTCCCAAAATGTTCTACTTCTTCGCATGTAACTTCTTCACCATAATTTTCTTTTATTGCTAAAATTACATTTTCTTTGTAGTTTTCATACCTTCTTCCTGACCAATATACATCTCCATCTATTAAATAGACATTTTCTTTTAATAAGTCTAAAAAGTTCCCTTCTAAGTTATATCTTTCTTTAAAGTCATAGTAATTTTTGGTATACATATCCCATCCACCCATAACTCTTAAGTTTGAGAATACTCCTTTTGGTGGCATTTGATATACAGAATATGTTAAATATCTATCTTGCAATGATGGAACTGTATATAAATATACATTTTCTTTATGGTTGTTTGTGTAATTTATTAATTCTCTGTAATTTTCATAATTTTCTAATTTGTATCCATAGTAATATTTGTTTCCTACAAAAGTACATATTATTAATATCATAAAACATATTATTACGCAATTTTTTATATTATCATTTATTTTATTTTTATTATTAAAGTTTAGATTATATATTAAAAGAGCTGTTCCTATTATATATTCTGGTATTACTACTCTTAACATACTTCTACCTATTATGATAAATAAAATATGCATTCCTATTGTTGCTATAAATATCAATACATTTTCTTTTGTTCTGTTTGAATTAAATAAACTTATTATAAATATAACCATAAATAATATCGATATATATGTTATTGAATCTGAAGTTTCTGATATAAAACTTCTATTTATTTCAACTATGTTTGTATCAAAATTGTATTTTCCGTCTTTTTGTATTTTATAGTCTAGAATTTTTTGCAAGTTTTCTTTTGAGTAGATATCTTCATCTCCAAAGTTGAATGTGTAAAATAGATAGTGGTCATTTTTTGACCAACCTACTTCGTCAAATATTTCTTTATTCTCTTCATAATCTACATATATAATGTCATGCAGTGTTGCTCTAATATCATTATATTCCATATAATTTTTATATACTTCATCTGAATTATATATTATAATGTTTGATAGATAAACTATTACTGTAATTAGTACATATATCAAATAATATTTTAACATCTTGATTATTGTATCTTTTTGTATTTGTTTTTGAAATTTATATCCCACTAAATTTATAACAAAATATAGTCCAAAAAATGGAATAATTATTAATAATGACTGCATTCTTGTCATTATTCCTATTGTGTATAAAATATACATTCCAATTATGTATTTTATTTTTGTTTTTTCGTTTTTATCTAATATGTATATTAACATTATCAATGCTGTCAATATTAGAAGAGCTGCAACAGATGTATATTGTATAAGCATTAACATTGTTACATAAAATACACTTGCAAATATTGTATACAAGACTATTGCTATTCCATTATTGTGTTTTTTTAGTATTATATATCCTATTATCGTGAAGCATATAAATTGAATGCTTAATAGGAATATACTGTGCCAATTTATTATTGGTAATATTCTATAAAAAATACTGATTATTATGCATATTATTGGATGTATGTATACTCCATGTATGTTATATGTTCCGTCTAGTCCTGAATATAGATTGTATATTATGAAATCATCTACTTGCTCATATTTTATATTAAATAAAATGTTTGTTATTCCAAATATTATTAAATTTATAAAGATAACAATTATTAAATTTTTGTTTTTTATTTTTAAGCTTTTCATCATATATTTTACCATCTTTCATCTCTTTCTTTTTATTTACATATATTCATAGTTTTCTTATCTTTTTCTATTTTATTTTGATACCTGTCTTCCTCTGAAAATATACATCCACAATATTTTTGCATATATAGTCCTATTTCTCTAGCTTTTGCTTGACCCTCTCTAAATCCTACTCTAAAATCTCTATATAAAAATTCTAATCCATATTTTTCTGCAATTATATTCCCTAAATCTTTAATTATATCATGCTTTTGATATGGACTAATTAATAGTGTTGTTGATATATGTGTATATCCATGTTCTTTAGCATATTTTGCTGTTTGTTCTAAACGAACTGGATAACAATAATCTTGACATCTAGTTTCTAAAGAATTTACTACATTTTTACAAAACTCATCTAATCCATAATTTTCTTCAAAAATTGCTTCTACATCTATGCTTTTTGTATATTCTTTTAAACAATCTCTTCTTGCTTTGTATTCCATATATGGATGTATATTTGGATTAAACCAATATATTGTTGGTTCTATTCCTTCATTTCTTAATGTGTCTATACAATACACACTACATGGTGCACAACATGTATGTAATAATAGTTTCATAGACTCTCCTTTCCGTATTTCATATCCTAAATGTTTATATGCTGGTGGTAATACTTGTCTACCTCTCAATGTTCTTGCTATAAATCCAATTTGTATTAAGTATGGCTCATATACATCTTCTATTGTATCTATTTCTTCTCCTATTGTTGCTGCTAGAGCTTCTATCCCTACTGGCCTTCCAGCATATTGTGTTATCATTACATCTAATAGTTTTCTGTCTATGTCGTCTAAACCTAATTCATCTATTTCTAGTTTGTTTAATGCATGTTTTGTTATTTTTAAAGTAATATTTCCATCTCCTAGTACTGCTGCATAATCTCTTACTCTCTTTAAAAGCCTATTTGCTATTCTTGGTGTTCCTCTTGAACGTCTAGCTATTTCTTTTGCTGCCGCTTCTTCTATTTCTACTTCTAATATTTTACTTGACCTTTTTATTATTTTGGTTAAATCTTCTACATCATATAATTCTAATCTATGTACTATTCCAAATCTATCACGTAATGGTGTTGTCAATGATCCTGCTTTTGTTGTTGCTCCTATTAATGTGAATTTTGGTAAATCAAGTCTTATTGACCTTGCACTTGGTCCTTTTCCTATTATTATATCTAGTGTGTAGTCTTCTAATGCTGGATATAATATTTCTTCTACACTTTTGCTTAATCTATGTATTTCGTCTATAAATAATACATCGAATTCTGACAAATTTGTTAGTATAGCTGCTAAGTCTCCTGGCTTTTCAATAGCTGGCCCTGATGTTATTTTTATGTTTGAATTCATTTCATTTGATATAATATTAGATAATGTTGTCTTTCCTAGTCCTGGTGGTCCATAAAATAAACAATGATCTAATGGTTCGCCTCTTTTTTTAGCTGCTTCTATATATATTTTCATATTTTCTTTTACTTTATCTTGACCTATATATTCCTCTAAAGTTTTTGGTCTTAATGAATTTTCTAGCCTCTCTTCTCCTGCATTTTCTAATTCTGGGTTAATTATTCTATCTTCTTCCAAAATATAAACCTCCATTCGAATAACACTTTTTGCCTAGCCATAAAGCCAAGCTATCTTGTAACTAATTTATAATCATTTTTTATACTTCATCTTTTAATAAATTATTTATACTAACAGAATTTGATATGTCTAATTCCATTTTCATATCATAATAATATCTATCTAACATTTCTTTTGTATTTTCATCAATTTTTTTCATATCTACTTCTTCCCCTGTGTAAATATCATACCATTTTTCATCATAATAATATCTACTACTAATAATTCTCTCATTATTCAAACATATAAAATCCTTTTTTCCAAACATATTAGTTCCTAAAGAAAATCCATCTTTAATACCTGCTAGGTATGTTAATGTTGGTTTTATATCTAGTTTATTTACTGGTTTTTCTATTTTTAAATTTTTCAATCCTGGTATCTTGAAACCACATAATACTCTTGTATAATTTAGTTTTAAATCTACATCTGTTAAATTAGGATTAGTCTTTTTCAAAAATTCTATTAATTTATCATCATACATATTTACGCCATTATGATCTCCAAACACCAATATTGCTGTATCATCATACAATCCTTCTTTTTTTAATTCATCTATAAATACTCCAAATGCATAATCAGCATAATTAGCAGCTTCTAAATAATTGCCGAAAAATGTATCTCTAAATTCTCCTATATCTATTGATATTTTACTTCTATCTTGCAACCCTTCTAAATTAAATGGTGTATGTGAAGATGCTGCTACAATATAACTTATAAATGGATTTCTATATGTTTTTAATTTTTGTACAGCTTGTCTATATAATAATTCATCTGATAGATATCCACTTATTTCTTCTGATGTATCTTCAAATTCTTCTTTCAAATTTAATTCATTTAAATTAAGTCTTCCATATACATTTCCTCTATTCCAAAAATATGGATAGTTTCCATGCATATATGAAGTATTATAGTCTGCACTATTAAACATTTTAAATAAATCATCATATGCATTTGCAAAATATTTGCTAAATGACATTCCATTTTCCATTGGATATATTGATGTTATTGTTGAATGTTCTGAGTCTGCTGTTGAAGAATAACTTTGCATGTGCATATTTAAAAATTCTATATTTTCTCTTAGAAATTTATTCAAATTTGGTGTTATTTCTCTTCCATTTATTTTTTTATTTACTACAAATTCTTGAATTGATTCTAATTGTAAAATTATTATATTTTTACCTTCTAATATTCCATCATAATAACTTTCTATTTGATTATATCTTGTATCATAATCATTTTTTAATTCTTCATAATCCTTTATCATGTCATCATAATTGTTGTATTTTGCATTATTTTTTATATTAAATGTACTTTTTATATCATATATATGATATCCAAAAATTGTTGCGTCTTTTATTTGTAAGTCTTTATTATATGATTTATCTTTTCCTTTTTCTACATAATTATTTCCTATATATATAAATATTGCTACTCCTAGAATTCCTATTAAAACTTTTCCTAATATTTGAAGTTTTGTTTTCTTCTTCTTTTTTACGATTTCTATTTTTTTCAAAACTATTAAAACTACTAGTATTATAATATCTAAAAAGTATAATATATCTTTTAGTTTGAATAATGATGGTAATGTATTTACTATTTCCTCTCCATACTGTATATTGGTTACTTGTGCCAATGATAAAACATTATTTGAATATGAGTAATATAATTCATCTGAACATAATAAAATACTTATTAATAAATTTACTATTATTGCTGCTATAACTCTTGCTCTATTTGGCAAAACACAAATAAAACACATTAATATAGTAACAAAAAATATTGTTCCTACTATCAATTTCCCTTCTATTTCTTCATTTGCGGTTATTGTATTATTATAAAAAAATATTGTTTTTAACAATATTATTATACCTATAATTAATACAAACCAAAAAGAATTAACTATTTTATTTGATATTTGCTTGATTTTATTTATCGCTTCCTTTTTTTCCACTTTTATCTCCTTTTATTATACTGTATCTATAAAATCTGCTATTATTTTTAACATCTTTTCATTATTTTGTTGAAATTTAACTGGTTCAAATTTTTCTACTTCTGATAAAGCATTTTCTAAATCTTTTACATCTGAAATTCCTATAATATATCCTTTTTCTTTAAATAGTTCTACGATTTGTTTTTGATGATTATTTACATGTTCTCCATATTCATGAAGTCTAGGTACTGCTATTACCTTTTTTCCTTTTTTGATAGATGAGATAATTGAACCTACTCCTCCATGTGTAATTATAATTCTAGCTTTTTGTTGTAATTCTTCGAATTCTTTACTGTCTATTAAATCAAATTGTTTCATATTAGGAGTTTCATATTTCGTATATCCAGCTTGTACTATTACTTCTTCTTTTATTTTGCCTTCTTTTATCAAATTATCTATTTCTTCTAATAATCTATGGAAACTATTATTTTGAGTTCCTAATAATACTAGTATCATTAATAAATCGAACCTCCCATTTTTGCTTTTGGATATAATTTTAACATTTCTTCCCATTGAACTATAAATAAATCGGCTATTGGATATATCAATCTACCTGTTGCTGTTTTTTTATTTGTATTTGCAAATGTTTCTATATATATTATTTTACTCCCAAAAATTTTTCCTAAGTAACACATTGGACCAGCAGTATGAGTCCCTGTTGTTACTATTACTTTTGGCCTTATTTTAAAATATAGATAAGCTGTTTTTAAACAAAGATATATGTATTTGAATATATATGTTAATAAATGCGCTCTAGTACCATATGGTAAGTAATATACTCTGTTTGGAAATTTTTCTTTTAAATTCTCATTTGTTTTGTCTTTTTCTGTTACTATAGTAAAATTATATTTTTCAAATAAGGGTGATAATTGTAATAGTTCGTTTAAATGCCCTCCTGTACTCGATATAAACATTACTTTTTTCTTCATTTTTATCTCTTTCCTTTTTTATTTTATCTTAACCAACAATAGATTTTTATTTTATTTATTAGTTTTTTCTCATTTTATTCATGAATTATATCATATATTTTACGTTTTGTGTTAATTTTTTGATATCTTTTTTAAGTGTTAAAAAGGACAACCCTTAAAAGTTGTCCTTTTTGATATTTTATAGCAAATTTTCATAATATCAATATTATCTATTAAGCCCTTGGGTGTGCTTTTTTATATATATCTTTTAAACCTTCATCTTGAAATTGCATATATACTTGTGTTGATGATATATCTGAATGACCAAGCATAGTTTGTATTGCTTTTAGGTCTGCACCATTTTGTAATAAATGTGTTGCAAATGAATGTCTTAAAACATGTGGTGTTATAT
>CAMMNR010000036.1 GCA_946498265.1 uncultured Clostridium sp.
TAAAAAAAGCATTAGTAAGATTAAGTTATATAGAAATTAGAAAATATACTACAATTACATTTTCTAATATAGGAAGAATAGGAATAATAGGAAAATATCAAGACTTTATAGACTATTTTTTAATGCTAATAGCACCTGAACCAGTAGAAAAAATTAAATGTTCAGGATGTACATTTGAAAATAAAATGGTATTTACATTTACATCAATATTAAAAGATAATAATATTGAAAAAGAATTTTATCATTTTTTACAAAGTAAAGGAATAAAAGTAAAAATAGAAAGTAATGGTGTTTTAGATGATATATCCTCAAAAAATTAACGCAAATAGAAGCGATTTCATTATAAAAATTTGTATATTAGTTTCTATATTATTAGCTACTGTTTTATTGATAATAAATAAAATAACAACTCCACAAATACCTTGGGCAGCACTTACAAACAGTGGAATAGTTTATGTATGGATAACAGTTTTATATGCAATAAATAAAAATATAAATATTGCAGGACACGTATTAGTACAAACAATAGCAATTTCATTATTAATGGTATATATAGACTATAGACTAGGATTTGATGGTTGGTCATTAAGTATAGCAATACCTATAATTATAATAATAGCAAACTTAACAATGTTAATACTTACAATAGTAAGTCATAAAAAATATATTAGATATGCAATTTATCAATTAATAATAGTATTATTTAGTATGATACCAGTAATATTGATAACTGAAAAATTAGTTGAAGAGCCAATATTAGGAATAGTTGCAACAGGTATATCTATTTTGAATCTGATAATGACATTGGCATTAACTGCAAGAGATGTAAAAGAGGCAATAGTTAGAAAATTTCATTTGTAATTACCGATTTTAAAAAGGTAAGGTGATATTATGTCTAAAGTTTTAGAGACAGGATTAATAATAAGAAAAGAAAGCAAATTTGATAAAATTAGAAAAAAGCTATTAATGCTGTTTTTTAAAGAAGAGTATTTAATTATGGAACAGTTAGACTCATTAGTAAAACCTAAAAAAATTAATCCAAAAAATATTATAATACCAAAAGAAATTGGAAAGAATAAACATTAGTATCTAATGTCTAGATTCTAATTATTGGTAGTTGAAAAATCGGAGGTTATAATTAAATGAATAATAAAGTTCTTTTATATAATGCTAAAATAATAACAATGGCAAATGAAATGATTGATAAACAAAAAAAGTATAATGCAATATTAATAGAAAATGGAAAAATAAAAAAAGTAGGAAAATATGAAGATATAATAAGAAGAGAAAAAGAGGTTCAATCTATAGATTTAAATGGAAAAACAGTAATGCCAGGTTTTATAGATTCTCATAGTCATATTACAGCATTAGCACAAACTTTAGGAATAGTATCTTTAAAAGGATGTAAAAATTTTGAAGATATAGAACAAAGAATAAAAAAATATATAGAAGAAAAAAATCCCAAAAAAGAAGAATGGATAGTAGCACATGGATATGATCATAATTTTTTGGAAGAAGGAAAACATCCAACAAAAAGAGAATTAGATAAAATAACCTCAGATTATCCAGTAATAATAGTTCATACTTCAGGACATATGGGAGTTGTAAACACATTAGGTTTGAATAAACTTAAGATAGATGAAACTACTAAAAACCCAGAAGGAGGAACAATAGGTAGAATAGATGGAACAAATGAACTTAATGGATATTTAGAAGAAAATGCATTTATACAAAATTCGAAAAAAACAATGCATTTATCAATAGAAGAAAAAATAAATTTATTAAAAAAAGCACAAGAAATATATATGAAAAATGGTATAACAACTGCACAAGATGGAATAACAAAACAAGAAGAGTTTGAATTATTAAAAGAAGCCTCAAAACGTAAAGAATTAAAGATTGATGTAATATCATATGTAGATATAAAAGAGTATTCAAATATACTAGAAGACAATAAAGATTATGTTGAAAAGTACAGAAATAGATATAAAATTGGTGGATATAAATTATTTTTAGATGGTTCACCTCAAGGAAAAACAGCATGGCTTAGTAAGCCATATGAAGGTGAAAAAGAATATAGAGGGTATGGGATATATAAAGATGAAGAAGTTCAAAAATATGTAAGAAAATCTTTAGAAGAAGAAAAACAATTAATAATACATTGTAATGGAGACCAAGCAGCTGAACAATTAATAACAGCTTTTGAAAAAGAAGCGCGTGGAAAAACAATTAAAACAAAACCTGTAATGATACATGCACAAACAGTAAGATATGACCAAATAGATAGGATGAAAAAATTGAAAATGATACCTTCATATTTTATAACACATATATATTATTGGGGAGATATTCACATAAAAAATTTGGGTGATAGAGCATTTAGGATAAGTCCAGCAAATTATACAAAATTAAAAAATATGGAATTTACGTTTCATCAAGATACACCTGTTCTAAGCCCTAATATGTTAGAATTGGTTTGGGTAGCTGTAAATAGAAAAACGAAAGATGGTATTACTTTGGGAGAAGATGAGAAACTAGATGTTTATGAAGCATTGAAAGCTATTACAATGTATGGAGCTTATCAGTATTTTGAGGATGATAGAAAGGGAACAATTGAAGAAGGTAAATTGGCAGATTTAGTAGTTTTAGATAAAAGCCCTTTAGAAGTTGATAAGCAACAGATAAATAATATAAAAGTAGAAGCAACTATAAAAGAAGGAAAAATAATTTATAAATTAAAAAGTTAAAGAAAATCTAGATTTTGGAATATTGTTATTTAAGAAAGCAGGAGATGTAATATTTCCTGTTTTCCTTTGCAATCTAATGAAAATTATTATATAATAAAAAAAGAAAATTAAAAAGTTTTATGTCAAAAAATGTTGTAAAAAAATAATATAAAAAATAAGTGAAAATTCAATAATAAAATATTTAATAGTGCTAATTAATTTAACGTTTTAAGAAAGGATTTATAAAAAATGAAAAACATAAAAGACTATAATTTAGAAGAACTAAAAAAAGAATTAATAGATATAGGAGAAAAACCATTTAGAGCAGAGCAAATATTCAAATGGCTATACCAAGAAAAAGTAACATCTTTTGATGAGATGACTAATTTATCATTAGAATTAAGAAAAAAATTAGAAGAAAATTATACAATATGCAATTACAAAATTTTAAAAAAATTAAAATCAAAAGATGGAACAATAAAATATTTATTTGATGTATTAGATGGTAATGCAATAGAATCAGTATTAATGAAATATCATCATGGATATAGCATTTGTGTTTCTTCACAAATAGGATGCAAAATGGGATGTAAATTTTGTGCATCTACAGGAATACCATTTGTAAGAAATTTATCATCAGGTGAAATAGTAGAACAAATATTATCAATCGAAAGAGACGAAAATATTAGAATTTCAAATGTTGTATTTATGGGAATAGGAGAACCACTAGATAATTATGATAATGTAGTTAATGCAATACATATAATTAATCATCCAAAAGGACTAAATATAGGTGCAAGACATATTAGTATATCTACAAGTGGTTTAGTTCCAAAAATATATAAACTAGCAGAGGAAAAAATTCAATGTACATTATCAATTTCACTACACGCGACAACAAATGAAAAAAGAAGTAGTATGATGCCAGTAAATAATACATATAAAATTGAAGAATTAATGCAAGCATGTAAAGATTATATAAAAGAAACAAATAGAAGAATATCTTTTGAATATGCCCTTGCAAAAGATAATAATGATAATTTAGAAGATGCAAAACAGCTTGTAAAATTGTTAAAAGGGATGCTTTGTCATGTGAATCTTATACCAATTAATAAAATCGAAAATGGTAATTATACAAAATCTTCAAATGAAAATATTATAAAATTTAGGGATTATTTGAATGAACATGGAATTGTTGCAACAATAAGAAGAGAGTTAGGTTCTGATATAGATGCAGCATGTGGGCAATTAAGAAGAAAAAGTTTTATTTATTGAATTTTCATTATATTTGTAGTAAAATGATAAAGAAAAAAAGAAAGGACAAAAAAATGTTATTAAAAGATTTGTTAGGAAATAAAATAAAAGTATATGCATTTGTAGGACCATCAGGCACAGGAAAAAGTTATAGAGCACAGATGGTAGCAAGTGAAAAAGACATTCATTTTATAATAGATGATGGATTATTAATCCATGATAATGAAGTTATAGCAGGAGAGTCAGCTAAAAAGGCTCCAACAAAAATAGAGACAGTAAAACATGCTTTATTTTACAAAGAAGAAGAACAACAAGAAATAATAAAAGCATTCAAAAAATACAAACCACAAAGTATTTTAATATTGGGGACATCAGATGGAATGGTACAAAAAATAGCAGCAAATTTAGGATTACCAGAAATATCAGAAACAGTATATATAACAGATGTAGCTACAAAACAAGAGATGGAAACAGCAAGAAGAATAAGAGTAACAGAAGGAAAGCATGTAATACCAGTACCTACTTTTCAGATAAAAAAAGATTTTTCAGGATATTTATTAGATCCATTACAAATTTTTAAATCAAAAGGAAAAGGTAAAGATCCATATATATCAGAAAAATCAATTATAAGACCAACATTTAGTTATTTAGGAAATTTTACAATATCAGATACTGTATTTAGACAAATATTAGAATATCTAGCATCAAAAACACCGGCAATATACAAAATATTAAAATTGAGAGTTGAAAATTATGGTGATGGTGCAAAAATATATATGGAAGTTACAGTATATTATGGATATAATGTAATAGATGGTATAAATGAGTTTAAAAGAAAAGCAAGAAAAGAGATAGAAAAATTAACATCAATGAATGTAGTAGAATTAAATGTAGTTGCAAAGAATATATTTGTACCAGAGAAGGAGGATTAAAATGTCATTTGTAGTAGCAATAGATGGACCTGCTGGTAGTGGGAAAGGAACAGTAACAAAATTAGTAGGAGAAAAACTAGGATTAGTCAATATTGATACAGGAGCGACATATAGATGTGTAACATTAGCAGCAATTAATAGAGGATATAAATTAGAAGAAGAAAAGAAAATAGTAAATTTATTAGATGAAATAGACATAGAATTTAAAAAGACAGAAAATGAAGAAAAAGTATTTTTAAATGGAAAAGATGTTACAAAAGAAATAAGAAGCAAAGAAGTAAACGAAATGGTATCACAAGTTTCACATATACCAGAAGTAAGAGAAAATATGGCTAACTTTCAAAGAAAAATTGCAGAAGGAAAAAATGTCATAATGGAAGGAAGAGACATTGGAACAAATGTATTTCCTAATGCAGATGTAAAAATATATTTAGATGCGACACCAGAAGAGAGAGCAAAAAGAAGGATGAAACAGAACGAAGAAAAAGGAATAGAAATAAGTTATGAGGAAGTATTAGAAAATATAAAATTTAGAGATCATAATGACAAAACAAGTAGTGTAGCACCATTAAAACAAGCAGAAGATGCAATTTATATTGATTCAAGCAATCTTAGCATAGAAGAAGTAACAGAAAAAATAATAGAAATAATAAATTCCCATTTTGGGGACGCGTCCAAAAAGGGAAAAAATTAGAGTGAAAATAAATATTTTTAAAGAAGGAAAGGGAAGGAAGAAAATGAAAAAGGCTTTTAAAGAAGTAGTAAAATGGATTGTAAGAGGTGCAATATACATATGGTGTAGAATTTATTATAGAGCAGAAATAAACGGATTAGAAAATATTCCAAAAGAAGGTCCATTAATTTTTTGTGGGAACCATAGAACATATTTAGACCCACCATTAATGGTAGTAACAGCAAAAAGAGATATGAGGTTTCTAGCAAAAGAAGAATTATATAAAAGTAAATTTTTATCTTTTTTAGGATGGGTATTTGAAGCTATCCCAGTAAAAAGGGATGAAAAAGATATTACAGCAATAAAAGAATCATTGAAGGCTTTAAAGAATGGTCAATGTATAGCTTTATTTCCAGAGGGTACAAGAAATGGAATAGAAAAAGGAGAAAAAGCAAAAGATGGTGTAGCATTTTTTGCAGTAAGAAGTGGAGCTAAAGTGGTACCATGTGGAATAAAAGGTGGAACTAAAGGTAATAGAAAAGTGACAATAACTTATGGAAAACCACTTGACTATAGTAAATATAAAGGTGAAAAAGATAAAGAAGTTTTAGATAAAATAACAAAAGAAATAATGGATGATATCATTGAACTTGCAAAATAAGGGGACGTTCCTTCAATCCCTAAAATTCGGGATAATGGGGACGGACCTCCATAAAAGCAAGAGCACCTCACATATATATTATATTTTTCGCTATCCCAACACTTTACATATTCTAATAAAATCAGTTCCTACGGGACTGTCACTGATTTTATAAGATTATGTATTGTGTCGGTCCCCACGAAACCCGCTTAAAATATAATATATATGTGAGGTGTTCTTGCTTTTATGGAGGTCCGTCCCCATTATCCCGAATTTTAGGGATTGAAGGAACGTCCCCTATGAATAAAATTGGAAATTTAGTAAATAATAACCAAGAAAGGAAGGTTATTAGTATGATAGATTTTTTAGGTATTGAAGAAATAAAAGCATTAGAGATATTAGACTCAAGAGGAAATCCAACAGTTCAAGTAGAAGTTATAACAGAAGGAGGATTTTCAGGTGTTGCGTCTGTACCATCTGGAGCATCTACAGGAAGTTTTGAAGCTGTTGAATTACGTGATGGGGATAAAACTAGATACATGGGAAAAGGCGTACAAAAAGCTGTAGAAAATGTAAATAAAAAGATTGCTAAAAAAATATGTGGAATGAATGTATATGAACAAAGAAAAATAGATGAAGAGTTAATAAAATTAGACGATACACCAAATAAATCAAATTTAGGAGCAAATGCTATATTAGGTGTTTCGTTAGCAGTGGCAAAAGCTGCAAGTAATTCATTAGGAATGGAATTATATAATTATATTGGAGGAATAAATGCAAAAGAGCTACCAATTCCTATGATGAACATTTTGAATGGTGGTAAACATTCAGATAATAATATAAGTATACAAGAATTTATGATAATGCCAGTAGGAAATATCACATTTAGTGAAAGATTGAAAAGAGGTGTAGAAGTATATCATACACTAAAAAGTGTATTAAAGGAAAAAGGTCATAGTGTTGCTGTAGGTGATGAAGGAGGATTTGCACCTGATTTAGAAAATGAAGAAGAAGCTATAGAAGTTATATTGGAAGCAATAAAAAAAGCTGGATATGAACCTGGAAAAGACTTTGTTTTAGCGTTAGATATTGCAAGTACAGAAATGTTTGAAGAAGCAGATAAAATTGGTAAAGATGGATATTATTTCTGGAAAACAAAAGTACTGAAAACTAAAGAAGAAATGATAGATTATATAGTTGATTTATGCAATAAATATCCTATTAAATCAATAGAAGATGGATTAGCTGAAGAAGATTGGAAAAGTTGGGAGATATTAACTCAAAAATTAGGTGATAAAGTGCAATTAGTAGGAGATGACTTATTTGTAACAAATCCAAAAAGATTAAGAAGAGGTATAGAAAAAAATGTTGCAAATGCGATATTGATAAAACCAAATCAAATTGGAACATTGACAGAAACTTTAGATACAATAAGATTAGCAAAAGAAAATGGATATAAAACAATAATTTCTCATAGATCAGGAGAAACAGAAGACACAACAATAGCTGATATTGCAGTAGCAACAAATGCAATGCAAATAAAAACTGGAGCACCTTGTAGAACTGATAGGGTAGCAAAATATAATAGATTACTTAATATAGAAAATTTTTAAATAAATAAAAACCTTAGAAAATCTAAGGTTTTATTTAATGTAAACAAACTTCATTAATTCATTTTCTTGTTTAAAATAGCCAATTTAATTAATGAAAATACTAGAAGTCCTGAAGCTAATACAACAAATTTAATTAATATAGTTTTACCTGCAGCAGGAAGAACTGCTGGAGGTTCAGTAAGTCTTAATTTTGGTGTAACATCAGATGTTTTTTCTTGAGTAGCACCGTTTGGGTCAGTATAACTTATATCAACTCTTTCATTTGTATCTAATATTTTATTAACTATAGAACTATCAAAATCTTCTTTTAATTTTAATGTATATTGTACAGTAGCTGTTTCTCCTATAGCTAATTCTGGAATAGTCCATGTTATAGAATTTGTGGTAGGATCAACCTGAGCAGATATATTACCATGAGTTGCATTACTTACATATGCAAATTCAAAATTATCAATTATTTCTTGAGGGAAATAGTCAACTATAGTAAAATCTGTAAAAGTTTTATCTGTTGGTATTAAATCTTCATAAATTGTATTTGTTATAGTTTCTTCAATCATGTCATCAGTTACGTAATAGAAGTTACCAGCTGTAGGTGATTCTTGACTTCCAAATACTTCAGAAATAATTTCACCATATGATTTATCTCCAATAGGGACAAAATTCTCATCTGCAATACCTGTAAGCATTGTAAATAATTGAATTCCATTATTTGTAGTATTAATTAAAGTTTGTCTAGTTTTTGATATTACATCATCAGAATAATAACTTCCATCATAATTAACTGCAATATTAGGAACACCATCAGTTAAAACAATCATATATTTATTTGTAGCATTATCTGTAAAATATTGAGTTGCCAACTGAATTCCAGCGTCTAAATCAGTTCTTGCACCATTAGTTTGTATATTAGAAATAGCATTAGTTAAAGTTGTTACATCATTAGACATTTCTGAAATTAAAAATGCATCTTCAAGAGTTCCTTCTTTAGATGTATCTGAATTACTAGAAAAACTAACTATACCAACATTTAAAGCTGTATTATCTTGTAATAGGTTAGAAACTAAAGTTTTTGCAGATTCAAAAACTAAATCTCTTCTAGTTGTTCCTGATATTTCTTCTGTCATACTTTCAGAATTATCTATTACAATCATAGCTTCACCAGTTAATTTATCAGCTACTTCTTCGTTTGTAACTTGTAATTGTAAAGTAACTTCTTTATTAGTTAAATCTTTGGAAACTAATCTTTTCTCAAATTTTGAATTGTCTCCAATTTCAATAGTACAAACAGGTTCTTCTACAACAGTCATAGAAACTGTGCTGTATGACGCAAAAGAAAAGTTTGCCATTAAAATTATAATCAAAAATAAAATTAGAAAAATTTTCTTTTTCATAAGTAAAATCACTCCTTTAAAATTGTATATTATATATTCTAACACAATAAAAATATAAAATACAATATTTTCAGTAAAAAATTTATTGAAAATATTGTAAGTTTATGGTAAAATATATATGTAAATTTAAAAAATTATAATATTACATTAAGTTTTGAATAAAATTTAATAAGGATGTGAATATATTATGAATAAAATAAAACGCTTACAATATTATTTTGACTCTAAAACATATACTGATGAGCAAATTGAAGAAAAAATAGAAGAAACAAAAAAAGAATTTCCTAAAAGGAGAGTAGATGTTGGAATTAAACTAAATGAATTTGGTGTATATATTGTTACTTTTTATGTAGAAGATAAAGAAACATATTTTACAAAAATAATGTCAAAATATAGGACTAAAAAAGTAAAATTATTGAAAGAAGGAAATATAGAAAAGAAAAAACAATCAAGATTACAAAAATACTATTCTAATCCTCAGGGATACAACAAAAATTATCATCCAGTGGAACTAAAAAATTATGATGAGCCAAGAAAATATGGAGATTGGCAACAAGCAAAAAAATATAAAAAATATATAAATAAAATATAAATGTCTCATTAGGAAACGTCCCAAATGAGACATTTTTTGTAAAAAACACTTGACAAATCAGAAAAAATAGTGTAAAGTATATTAGCATTACAAAAAGAAAAGAGGTAGTCAAATGGAAAAAAACGTACAAATAAGTATATTATGCCAATTATATGGCAAGTTATTAACAGAAAAACAATATGAATTTCTAGATGACTACTATAATAACGACTTGTCATTATCAGAAATAGCTGAAAACAATAATATCACAAGACAAGCTGTTAGAGACATTATAAAGAAAGGGGAGAAAAAACTTTTCGAATACGAAGAAAAGCTATTGTTTATGAAAAGGACGTTAAATCAAGAAAAGAAAATTGAAAAGGTTTTAGTAGAATTAACAAAAATCCAAAATGATTATTCAGACAAACAAATAGCAAGTGTTTTAGAAAACATCAAAAAGGAATTAAACTGCTTAGTATAAAAAATAAAAAAGAATGGGAGTTGTGTAATATGGCTTTTGAAGGATTATCTTCTAGATTACAAGAAATAACAAGAAAAATCAGAGGGAAAGCAAGAATAACGGAATCTGATTTAAAAGAAATGTTAAGAGAGGTTAAGCTTGCACTTTTAGAAGCGGATGTAAATTACAAAATAGTAAAAGAATTTATAGCAACCATTCAAGAAAAAGCACTTGGGCAAGATGTACTAAAATCATTAACACCAGGGCAACAAGTTGTAAAAATAGTTAAAGACGAACTAGTAGAACTACTAGGAGGAACAGAAAGTAAAATAAATTTTACACCTAACCCTCCAACAATAATAATGTTAGTAGGTCTTCAAGGTTCAGGAAAAACAACCACAGCAGGAAAACTTGCAAATATACTAAGAAAACAAGGCAAAAAGCCATTACTAGTAGCATGTGACGTATATAGACCAGCAGCCATTAAGCAATTACAAGTAGTTGGTGCACAACTAAATATACCAGTATTTGCAAATGAAACATCAAAAGATGTTGTACATATTGCAAGACAAGCAATGTCAGTTGCAATGTCTAAATTAAATGATGTAGTAATATTAGATACAGCAGGACGTTTACACATTGATGAAGAATTAATGAATGAACTAAAAAATCTAAAAGCAAATATTAAACCACATGAAATATTACTTGTAGTTGATAGTATGACAGGTCAAGATGCTGTAAATGTTTCAGAAAAATTTAACGAAGCACTTGGAATAGATGGAATTGTTTTAACAAAATTAGATGGTGATACTCGTGGTGGTGCTGCACTTTCAGTAAAAAAGGTTACAGGAAGACCAATCAAATTTGCAGCAACAGGAGAAAAGTTAAGTGATATTGAAGTTTTTCATCCAGATAGAATGGCACAAAGAATTTTAGGAATGGGTGATATTTTATCTGTAATAGAAAAAGCTGAGGAGTCATTTGATTTAGAACAAGCAGAAAAATTAGAAAAACAGTTAAAGAAAAAAGAATTAGATTTAGATGACTATTTAGCACAAATAAGACAAGTTAAAAAAATGGGATCATTTTCATCTTTATTAAAATTAATACCAGGGATGAACCAAATAAAAGACTTAAAAGTAGATGATAAAGAATTTGGAAAAATAGAAGCAATTATATGTTCAATGACAAAAGAAGAAAAGCAAGATACAAGACTTTTAAATGCAAGTAGAAGACAACGTATAGCAAAAGGTAGTGGAACAACTGTGCAAGATATTAACAAATTCATAAAATCATTTGAAATGACACAAAAAATGATGAAAAAAATGAAAAGCAATAAAGGTGGACTAAAAAAATTAATGAATGGTATTGATGAAAATGCATTAAAAAACTTTAAATTCTAGTCTTAAAATATAAACTTTAAGAAAAATATTAATATGAAAAATTCAATACTTAGTTAAAATCAATAGAAAGAAGATAAAATAAGTATTATAGAAACTTAAATTAGTTATTAAATTTTTAAATTTATATATAAAAAAGGGAAAGGAGTGTCCCCATAATCCCTAATATTAGGGATCAAAGGAACGTCCCCTAAAATCAGGAGGTGAAATAAATGGTAAAAATCAGATTACAAAGACAAGGAAAGAAAAAAGCTCCATTTTATCATATAGTAGTTGCAGATTCAAGATCTCCAAGAGATGGTAAAATAGTAGAACAAATAGGAACATATAATCCAATGACAGATCCAGCAACAATAGTTTTAGACAAAGAAAAATTAGAAAAATGGATTAAAAATGGTGCAAAACCAACAGATACAGTAAAGAAATTAATAGAAAAAGCATAATTTTATTTAGAAAATATATGTAAAAAACAAAAGATATCTATTAGCTTACAAATACAAAATAGAATGAACAAAATCAAATAGGTATAAAGCGAAGTAAATACAAAAAGAATGAATAGATGTTAATTTGAATGGAGGAATAGGAATGAAAGATATATTACAAACAATAATTTTAAATTTAGTAGATAATAAAGAAGCAGTAGAAATAAAGGAATTAGAAGGAGAAAAATCAGTAGTATTTGAAGTTAAAGTCGCAGAAAGTGACATGGGAAAAATAATTGGTAAACAAGGTAGACTTGCTAAATCAATAAGAACAGTAATGAAAGCTGTAGCTAGCAAAGAACAAAAAAGAGTTACAGTTGAATTTATAGGATAATTGGAGTATTAAAATATGACAAGATATCTTGAAATAGGTCAAATTGTAAATACATTTGGAATAAAAGGAATGGTAAAAGTAAAACCATTTACAGATGATATAGAACAATTTGAAAAGTTAAAAAAAATATATGTCAAAACAAAAAACAGTAAAAAAGAATATGAAATAGAACAAGTAAAATATCACAAAAATATGATATTAATCAAATTCAAAGGAATTGACAAAATAGAAGAAGCAGAAATCTTAAGAGGTAGTTATCTTATAAAAGATAGAGAAGATGAAGAGCCACTAGAAGAAGGTACATACTATATTGTTGATTTATTAGGACTTGATGTATATGAAGATAATGGTAATTTACTTGGAAAATTAGAAGACATCTATAATACTGGAAGTAATGATATATATGTAGTAAAAAATGAACTAGGAAAACAAATTCTTTTACCTGCTATAGCAGATGTCATAAAGAAAATAGATATAGAAAATAAAAAAATAACAGTTCATTTAATAAAAGGTTTAATATAATGGAGGAAAAAATGAAATTTGATGTTTTGACACTTTTCCCAGAAATGTTTGATACATTAAATCAAAGTATTATAGGAAAGGCAAAAGAAAAAGAACTAATAGACATTAATTTAATAAATATTAGAGATTTTTCAAAAGATAAACACAAAAAAGTTGATGATACTCCATATGGCGGTGGAGCTGGTATGGTAATAAAACCAGATGTAGTATATGACGCATATAAATCAATAGAAAATAAAAATGCAAAAGTAATATACATGTCACCACAAGGTAAAATATTAAATCAAAAAAAAATAGAAAATTTATCAAAACAGAAACATTTAATAATTTTATGTGGACATTATGAAGGTATAGACCAAAGAGTTCTTGACAAGATAGTAGATGAAGAAATATCTATTGGTGACTATGTATTAACAGGTGGAGAAATTCCAGCAATGGTATTAATAGATAGTATAAGTAGATATGTAGAAGGAGTAATAAGTCAAGAATCAATAGAAGAAGAAAGTTTTTCAAATGGACTTTTAGAATATCCACAATATACAAGACCAGAAGTATTTGAAGGAGAAAAAGTTCCAGAAATATTACTTTCAGGACATCATGAAAATATTGAAAAATGGAGAAAAGATAAATCTATAGAAATAACAAAAAAGAAAAGACCAGATTTATTAAAAAATATGGCAGAGAATTAATATAAAATAAATGAAGTGCAAATTGGGGTGCACCGCTCAAAAAAAGAAAAGGAGGAAATTTCTAAAATGGATATTATAAAATCAATTGAACACGAACAGTTAAAGAACAAAATACCAGAATTAAAAGTTGGTAATACAGTAAGAGTACACGTAAGAATAAAAGAAGGAAA
>CAMMNR010000037.1 GCA_946498265.1 uncultured Clostridium sp.
TCCCCGATTTCCCTAAAACTAATTTGTAGGATTAACTTCAAAAATAATTTGAAAACACTTAAAATCATATAATTGATTAGTTAATAGACAATCCAAATAAATATCTAATTCATCTAAATTTCTACAAGCAGCAATAATGATGGGATTTAAATCATAATTAAACATAAGCTCGATTCCCAAATCTAAAGCTTTTATTATAGAACCATTATCTTTTTTTAAAATCAGATTAAAAGCTTCTCTAAATCTAGCAGTTGCAGAATGTTTAAAATGTTCCAAAGGAAGCACATAAAATTTATTAATAACATCTTGAACAGAAGAAAACTGATTATTAGAATTTTTGTAAATATGTTCCACATCTGAAATTTTATATGGCAAGAAAGCTTTCTGATCTTTTTCAGAAATTCTTAAAATATTATTATCTTTATCATATGTATTAGTTTTCTTCTCGAATGGTATATTTTCAATAGTATCATATAATTTGGTTTCATTATTAGAATTGCATAAAATCATATTTTCCTCCTAAAGTATAGGGATTTTAAGCCCCGTCCCCAAATTCCCTATACTGTCCACTTTGGCATAATTTAATTATACAATTAAATTTCAATAAAGTAAATATTGTTTATCAAAAAAACTTGTGCTAAAATATATTAAGAAAAACACATAAGAAAAGGAGAAAATATGTATAAATTATTAAAAATAAATATGAATAATAAAAGGCTAAAAACAATAGTTAAAGTTATTTCAATATTAATATATATAATAACAATACCAATTATAATATTTAATATGACATTAATTATAAAATCATATATAAATCCAAATGAAACGCCAAGTTTTTTTGGATATAAAAATTATACAATAGTTTCAAGAAGTATGGAAAATACAATAAATAAAAATGATGTAATTATAATAAAAGAAGTATCACAAAATGAAATAAATAAAAATGATATAATAGCATTTTATCAAAATAATCAAGTAATAACACATAGGATAGTAGATGTTATAGAAGATAATGGAGTTATAAAATATGTAACAAAAGGTGATAATAATGTACATGAAGATAAAGAACTAGTTACATATGAACAAATAGAAGGAAAATATCAATTTAAGCTTAATGGATTTGGTGTAATATTAAGAATTTTGCAAAATCTTGTTACATTGATAATCTTAATTATTATACTAATACTAAATTGCTTATATGGGTATAATCGCAAAAGAAAAAAGGAAATAAGAAAACAAAAAAGACAAATATACAATAAAAATTCACAAGATAATGAAAGCTAAGAAACTATAATTTTAACAGTGCAGATATAAAAAGTAACAAATACATGGATTATGCAATTTTAATAGCATTATATTAAAGAAAGCTCATTTTATAAGAAAGGAAAGTGATTAATATGAATGCACAAAAATTCACACAAAAATCTTTAGAAGCAATTCAAGATGCACAAACAATAGCATTGCAAAATCAAAACTCACAAATAGAGCAAGAACATTTACTTTTAGCTTTATTAGAACAGAATGATAGTCTAATTAAAGAATTATTAAAAAAAATTGGAGTATCAGAAAATTTTGAAAAAGAATTAAGAAATAATATAGAAAAATTTCCTAAGATGACAGGAGGAGCTAGAAAAGCAGATTCAATTTATATTTCACAAGATGTAGATTTAGTCTTATCATCATCAGAAAAAATTGCGGATAAAATGAAAGATGAATATATATCAGTTGAACATATTATGATTGCAATATTTGATAATGCAAATAGAAACATAAAAGATTTATTTAAAAAATATAATCTAAATAAAAATGATTTTTTAAAAGCTTTATCAAATGTAAGAGGAAATACTAGAGTTACATCAGATAACCCAGAAAGCACATATGATGTATTAAAAAAATATGGTCAAGATTTAGTAGAATTAGCAAGAGAACAAAAATTAGATCCAGTCATTGGAAGAGATGATGAAATAAGAAATGTAATAAGAATACTTTCAAGAAAAACAAAGAACAATCCATGTTTAATAGGCGAACCAGGAGTTGGAAAAACAGCAATAGCAGAAGGACTAGCATTAAGAATTGTTAGAGGAGATGTACCAGAAGGACTAGAAGATTGTACAATATTTTCACTAGATATGGGAGCACTAGTTGCAGGTGCCAAATATAGAGGTGAATTTGAAGAAAGACTAAAAGCAGTATTACAAGAAATAAAGAAAAGTGAAGGGAAAATAATACTATTTATAGATGAAATCCACACAATAGTAGGAGCAGGAAAAACAGATGGAGCAATGGATGCAGGAAATCTCTTAAAACCAATGCTTGCTAGAGGGGAATTACATTGTATAGGTGCAACAACCTTAAATGAATATAGACAATATATAGAAAAAGACCAAGCATTAGAAAGACGTTTTCAACCAGTAATGGTAGACGAGCCAAGTGTAGACGATACAATCTCAATATTAAGAGGATTAAAAGAAAGATATGAAGTATATCATGGAGTAAAAATATCAGATAGCAGTTTAATTGCAGCAGCTACATTATCTAACAGATATATAACAGATAGGTTTTTACCAGACAAAGCAATAGATTTAGTAGATGAAGCATGTAGTTTGATAAAAACTGAGATGAAATCAATGCCAACAGAACTTGATGAAGTATCAAGAAAGATAATGCAATTAGAAATTGAAGAAACAGCAATATCAAAAGAAAAAGATGAAATTTCAAAACAAAGATTGGCAGATATTCAAAAAGAAAAATCAGAATTAAAAGAAAAATTTAATTCTATGAAAGCAAAATGGGAAAATGAAAAACAAGCAATTGAAAAGGTACAAAAATTAAGAGAAGAAATAGAAAAAACAAATGCACAAATAGAGCAAGCACAAAGAAATTATGATTTAAATAAAATGGCAGAATTAAAATATGGAAAATTACCAGAACTACAAAAACAATTAGAAGAAGAGGAAAGTAAAGAAAATAGCAAAGAAAATGTTTTGTTAAGAAACAAAGTAACAGAAGATGAAATAGCAAAAATAGTATCAAAATGGACAGGAATACCAGTTACAAAACTTATGGAAGGTGAAAGAGAAAAAATATTACATTTAAAAGAGATTCTTCATAAAAGAGTAATAGGACAAGATGAAGCTGTTGAAGATGTAGCAGAAGCAATAATGCGTTCAAGAGCAGGAATAAGTGATCCAAGACGTCCAATAGGTTCATTCTTATTCTTAGGACCAACAGGTGTAGGAAAAACAGAACTAGCCAAAAGTTTAGCAGAGAGTTTATTTGATGATGAACGTAATTTAATAAGGATAGACATGTCAGAATATATGGAGAAATATTCAGTATCAAGATTAATAGGGGCACCTCCAGGATATGTAGGTTATGAAGAAGGGGGACAATTGACAGAGGCAGTAAGAAGAAAACCATATTCAGTAGTATTATTTGATGAAATAGAAAAAGCTCATTCAGATGTATTTAATATATTATTACAAGTACTAGATGATGGAAGAATAACAGATTCTCAAGGAAGAACAATAGATTTCAAAAATACAATTATAATACTTACATCAAACTTAGGCTCAGAATACATTTTAGAAGGAATAAATGATAAAGGTGAAATATCAGAAGAAGCAAAAGAAAAAGTAAATATGTTGTTAAAGAAAAGCTTTAGACCAGAATTCCTAAATCGTTTAGATGAAATAGTATTCTATAAACCTCTAAAGAAAAATGAAATAGCAAAAATATTAGATTTACAAATAGTAGACTTAGAAAAACGACTAGAAGATAAACATATAAAGTTAGAATTAACACAAGGTGCAAAAGACTATTTAATAGACAACGGTTATGATGAAATTTATGGTGCAAGACCTTTAAAAAGATTTGTAAAGAAAAAATTAGAAACATTAATAGCTGAAAAAATATTGACTGGAGAAATAAAACCATTTGATAAAGTAACAGTAGATGCTATAGATGGAAAATTAGAAATTAAATAAAAAACTATCATCTAAATATATATAAATTTCAGATTTTACAAAATGAAAAATCTTTCATATAATAAAATAATCCAGATATAATATAAAGTATTTTATATTGGTATCTGGATTTTTATATTATTAAATTGATATTATGCCTCATAATATTTATCAGTATCAGAATATAGATCATCTAAAGAAATACCAAGGACCTTGCAAAAAGCCAAAGCCTCGAAGTCTTTAACTGTCTTTTTTCCATATTCTATTTCATAAATATCGCAATTATACATAGTAACACCAAGCAAATCTAATTTACGACAAATTTCAGGTTGAGAAATTTTTTTTAATTTGCGATATTTTCTTAAATTACTACCAACAATATTTAAATTACCATTCAATGTTTTTACTTTCATATAATACCTCAAAACTTAAATATATAGATTAAAATTAAATTAATACTATAACATTTTAATATAAAAATGGAAAAAAGTTACAGGAACAAACTGTAAATATTGCAAAATATTTCCTGTCTATTACAAATTAATTACAAAATAAAAAACATAATAACACCGTAAAGGAACAAACTGTAAATAAATAACACTAGGGCTGAGCAGTAACAAGGAATATATACTTGTATAATTTTTTTGTCTGAAAATGTTGCAAAAAATGACTTATTAATATATAATCAAATTATAAGAGAAAATAGAAGGAGGAAAAAATATGGAAGAAAATAAAAAAGAACAAAAAGTAGAAACTTCAAATAAAGAAAATGCAAAAGTAGAAAATGTAAAAGTGAAAGATAGCAACAAAAAAGTTGAGGAAGATAAAAAATTTAAAAAAGTAGAAAATCCTACAAAAATCGAAAAAAGTCAAAAAGATAAAACAACTAAAACCAAAAAAGAAAATAAAAACACAAATATAAAAAATTCATATATAGTAGGTATCATATTAGTTATATTAGTGATAATAGCTATAGTAGTAGGTGTGTCAATGTTACAAAAAACACCACAAAAAACTATAAATGAAATGTTAACAGCATTAAAATCTGGTGACATAGAAACTGCAAGTCAATATTTTAATTATGAAAACTTAATGAATATATCAGGTCTAACTAACAAAGATAATATGGACATAGAGACCCAAAAATTATTTTTTGATAGATTAGAATGGAACATAAAAAATGTTAATATAGAAAATGACACAGCCAATGTAGAAATTGAAGTTACAAACAAAGACTTCCAGACAATAATAGGAAATTATATGCAAAAAGCATTAAGAGCGGTATTTAGTGGAAATGACCTAAGTAATAGCCAAATGGAAAGTTATTTGAAAGAGGAATTACAAAGTGAAACAGCACCTACAACTACTGTAACTAAAACTATAGCACTTACAAAACAAGATGGCGAATGGAAAGTAAATGAAAGTGATGATCTAACAGATTTAATTTTACCAGGATTAAGAGAAACAATAAATTCTTTAAATTCAATAGATGTTGAGTAAAAAACTATAAATAATAATTTTTAGGAATTTAGATAAAATAGTTACTACATAGACAATAAATCTATAAATTAGATTTAGAAATTATTTGTCTAGTAGTAACTATTTGTTCTTTTAAGAGAAAATGTTTAAGAATGTCCGCTATTGTTCATTATTATTCTTTATTTCTTACACTAAAGTGTAAAGGAGAATGTTTATATAAATGACATATATTACAATCAGTACATAAAACTACTTTTTTATCAAAAATTAAAGTTAAAGTATTTACAAACTCATCAATATAGTCATCAATTAAATGTATATATAATTTTTTAGGAAGTAAATTAAGTAATGAATTCAAAGCATAGTCATTAGATGAAAAAGTAATATCACTTAAATATTTTGCATTAAAAATATCATCTGAAATATTTATAATATTTTTATTTTCATCTAATAATAAAGATTCACTTTTAGAATACACTAAATGTATAATATTACAATTATTACCTTGAGAATTTATATATAATTTCAATAAAGAAATAAATTCACAATATTCTTTTTCAACAATAAAAGAATTTACAGCTTGATTAACGATATTATCCAATATTTCAAGATAATTTTTTAACCTAAAATTCACAAAACCAACTAATACTATACTTTTATGTGATGACAAATAATTAAAAAAATTGTCATATAAAATCTTGAATTTTTCTTCAAAAAAGCTAGAAAAATTATCCGAAATTAAATCAAAACAAGTCTGAAGAATAGTATTTTTTTCCGAATAATTAAAATAAAAATAATTCTGAGAAATCAGTCTTTTTAAAATATCTTCTTCTAATTCATCTATGACAAGAAAAGATAAAATTGAAGAAATCTTTTCCAAAAATAAATTTAAGTCAGAACCCTTATAATGAACAATCACATTTTTGTAACATCTAAATTTATTACAAGAAAAATAAACATCATCAACATCTAAAGATTTTAACTCATTTAGTAGATAATTTAATAAATTGGAATTATTTGTTTTTATGCATATAGATTTCATACAAAAAAATTCCCCTTTCTAAAAGATAGTATCTACTAAATTTTTAAACTTATACACTATAATATGAAAGAAGAAAAAAAATGAAACTTATCCAATTTTTTGGCTACATTTTATTTTATTACAAATCAAAATTCGACCACCTATACTAGTTGAAAAATTTTAAAATAAAATATATAATAAAAAAAGTTTTAACAAGGAGGAAAAAACTTTGGTTATTGATAAGGTAAAAAAAGTCAATTGTGAAGAAAAAGAAACTAAAAGAAACAAAAAAGCAGCAGACATGATGATAGGAAAATGGGTCAAATGCGATAGATGCAAAGAGATAATTTACAAAGAGGATTTACACCAAAACTTAAGTGTTTGTCCAAATTGTGGTAAACATTTTAGACTATCAGCAAGAAGGAGAATAAAACAATTAGTTGATGAAGGAACATTTGAAGAAATAGGAAAAGACATAATAACAGAAGATCCACTTGAATTTAAAGGATATCTAAAAAAGGTAGAACTTCTAAAAGAAAAAACAAAAATAGAAGAAGCAGTAAAATGTGGTATTTGTGAAATAGAAGGTGAAAAACTTGTATTAGGAGTAATGGACGGAAACTTTTTGATGGGAAGTATGGGATCAGCAGTAGGAGAAAGAATAACACTAGCGATAGAAACAGCAATAAAGAAGAGATTACCATTAGTTCTATTTTGTGTATCTGGTGGAGCTAGAATGCAAGAAGGAATAATTTCATTAATGCAAATGGCAAAAACATCAAGTGCATTGGCAAAACTAAACAAAGAAGGATTATTATACATATCAGTATTTACAGACCCAACAACAGGAGGAGTGACAGCAAGTTTTGCGAGTTTAGGAGATATAATATTAGCAGAACCTAATGCATTAATAGGATTTGCAGGGCCAAGAGTTATTGAACAAACAATCAAGCAAAAATTACCAGAAGGATTTCAAAGTTCAGAATTTTTATTAGAACATGGATTTATAGATAAAATAGTAGAAAGAAAAGACATGAGAGAAACAATAGCAAATTTAATAAGATTGCACAATCAAAACTAGACAGGAACTTTAAGAAAGGAAGGTGAATACTAATAATGAGTAATTCCAAAAAAACAGCTTGGGAAAAAGTTCAATTAGCAAGACAAGCAGAAAGACCAAAAGCATTAGATTATATAAATACAATTTTTGATAATTTTATAGAATTGCATGGAGATAGAAATTTTGGAGATGATAAAGCAATAGTTGGAGGAATTGCAGAACTTGACGGAATGCCAGTTACAGTAATAGGAGAGCAAAAGGGGAAAAATGCAAAAGAAAATATAGAAAGAAATTTTGGAATGCCAAATCCAGAAGGTTATAGAAAAGCATTAAGATTAATGAAACAAGCAGAAAAATTCAATAGACCTATAATAACATTTATAGACACACCAGGAGCTTATCCAGGAATGGGAGCAGAAGAAAGAGGACAAGGGGAAGCTATAGCAAGAAATATTTTAGAAATGTCAGATTTAAAAGTACCAATAATATGTGTAGTTATAGGAGAAGGTTCAAGTGGTGGAGCATTAGCAATAGCAGTAGGAGACAAAATAGCTATGCTAGAAAATGCAGTATATTCAATACTTTCACCAGAAGGATTTGCAAGTATATTATATAAAGATTCAAGTAAAGCAAAAGAAGCAGCAGAAGATATGAAGTTAACAGCAGAAGATTTAAAAAAATTCAACATAATAGATGATATAATAAAAGAACCAGAAAATGGAGCACAGGAAGACTTTGAAAAAGTATCAACAGACTTAAAAAAATATATTGTAACAAATATAAAACAATTAAGAAAATTAGATAAAAATGAATTAATCAACAAAAGATATAAAAAATTTAGAAATATGTAGAGTGTGTAAAAGTGTGCCAAAGGTTGCCAAAGGGGATGGGCTATTTTGGCACAGAATAGATTAATATAATGAGTTGGAAAAATATAAGAAATTTGTGCCAAAATAGCCCGTCCCCTTTGGCAACCTTTGGCACAAAATTAAGAATGGAGGAATTTAAAATGATTTTAGAAGGTAAAAAAGTAGTAATTATGGGAGTAAGAAACAAATGGAGTATAGCATGGGGAGCTACACAATCAGCATATGAGCAAGGAGCAGAAGTTATATGCACATGTTCAGAAGATAGTGTAGAAAAAGTAAAAGATTTAATAAAAGACATGCCAAAAGCAAGTGTATATGTGTGTAATGATGTAAGTAAAGATGAAGATATTGATAAATGTTTAGAAGAAATAAAAAAAGACCATGGAAAAATAGATGGATTATTACATGCTATAGCACATGCAAATACAGAAGATTTAAGAAATGATTTTATATTAACATCAAGAGATGGATATGCACATGCACAAGATGTTAGTAGTTATTCTTTAATTGCAATAGTAAGGATGGCAAGAGAAAAAGAAATGTTAAATGAAGGTGCAAGTATAGTAGCATATACATATTATGGATCAGAAAAATCAATAGAAGGGTATAATGTAATGGGAGTTGCAAAAGCAGCTTTAGAAACAAGTATAAGATATTTGGCAAGAGATTTAGGAAAAGATGGATATAGAATAAATGCTATTTCAGCTGGACCAATAAAAACATTGTCAGCCAAAGGAATAAAAGATTTTAATTCAATTCTAGATGTAGTAGAAGAAAGAGCTCCATTACATAGAAATGTTACAATAAAAGAAGTTGGAGACAGTACAGCATTCTTATTTAGTAATTTGTCTAGTGCAATTACTGGAGAAGTAATTCACGTTGATAGTGGCTTTTCAACTGTTGGAGTATAATAGATTATAGTTTTTGTTAAAAACTGTTATTACTAAGCCCTAATACTATTTGATAATTTTTAAGTTTCTTTGAAAATTATATTGACAGATAAACTTAAAAAATCATCAAATAGTATTAGGGCTTAATAGTGACTAAAAACCAAATTTTTTACATAAATTTATGTCAAAACCTTTTAAAAAAGTAAAAAATGTTATACAATAGTAGAAAATTTAATTTTAGGAGAGGTAAATGAGTAAAAAATGGCAAATATATGATATAAACGAAGAAATAATAAGTGAAATAGAAAACAAATATAAAATAAACAAACTATTAGCCACAATATTAGCAAATAGAGGAATTACGACAGAAGAAAGTATAAGGTTATTTTTAAACCCTACAAGAGATGATTTTCACGACCCATTTTTAATAACTGACATGGAAAAAGCAGTAGAAAGAATAATCACAGCAATTAATAAAAAAGAAAAAATAACTATATATGGTGATTATGATGTAGATGGAATAACAAGTATAACTGTTTTAAAAAGCTTTTTAAGAGATAGAGGAATAGAAGTTGATACATATATACCAAATAGATTAGATGAAGGATATGGATTAAATAATTCTGCAATAGATAAAATAAAAAATAAAGGTTGCGAGTTAATGATAACAGTAGATTGTGGTATTTCAGCAATAGATGAAGTTAATTATGCAAATTCATTAGGAATTGAAGTGATAGTAACAGATCACCATGAAGCAGGAAATGAAATACCAAAAGCTTTAGCTGTTATAGATAATAAAAGAAAAGACAGTACATACTCTTTTAGAGAACTTGCAGGAGTAGGAGTAGTTTTTAAATTAATACAAGCACTTAGCATAAAATTAAATCTTAAAGAAGAGGAGTATTTAAAATATTTAGATATTGTATGTATAGGAACAATATCAGATATAGTTCCATTAGTAGATGAAAATAGAGTTATAACAAAATTAGGATTAATGCTTGTAAGACAAACTAGAAATATAGGTTTGCAAGCAGTTTTAAAATCTTCAGGATATAGTAAAATAGATTCAAATACAATATCATTTGGAGTAGCACCAAGATTAAATGCCTGTGGAAGAATGGGAAAAGCAGATGAAGCATTAAAACTATTTTTATCAAAAAATGTAAATGAAGTTATTCAATTGTCAAAAGAATTAAATGACTTTAATAGAGAAAGACAGGAAAAAGAAAAAGAGATTTACGAAAATGCGATAGCTCAAATAGAAAAGGAACATTTAGACGAAAAAAATACTATTATATTAAGAGGAAAAAACTGGCACCATGGAGTCATAGGAATTGTGTCATCAAAAATCACAGAAAAATATTTCAAACCAAGTATATTACTAAGTTTTGAAGAAGATGGAATAGGAAAAGGGTCAGGAAGAAGTATCCCTGGATTTGATTTGCATGAAGCATTAATGCAATGTTTAGATGTAATAGAGAAATTTGGTGGACATGCAATGGCTGTGGGAATAACAGTAAGAGAAGAACATTTTGATGAATTTAAAGAGAAATTTGAAAATATTGCTATCTCAAAACATATAGAAGAAATATTACCAATAATAAATATAGATGCAAAGATAAATTTAAGTGATATAAACAAAGAAATGGTAGAAAGTTTAAAAGAGCTAGAACCATTTGGTGAAGGTAACAAAATGCCAATATTTGTATTTAAAAATCTAAAAATAGATTCAATAAGAGCTTTATCAGAAGGAAAGCATCTAAGGCTTACTCTAAAAGATAATAACACAATTGTAAATGCTATAGGATTTAATTTAGGACAGATGGCTGAAGAATATAGAATAGGAGATAAAGTAGATGTTGTAGGAGTTTTGGAAATAAACTCATTCAATGGAGTAGAAAATCTACAGATAAATATAAAAGACATAATGAAATCTGTATAAATAAAAAGAAGAATATTTTCAAATACCTAAATCATTTACATTAGAATAAGATAAATGTAAAATGATAATGTATAATAAAAGGGAAGTGAAATCTGATGAGTGAAACAAAAGAAATAACAATACAAGATGTTATAGCAAAAAGAAAAACACATTCAAGAAGAGTAGATAGTAAGTTAATATTAAGAGCATATAATTATGCTAAAAAGTATCATGGCGAACAGCTAAGAAAATCAGGAGAACCATATATAGTTCACCCACTAAATGTGGCATATATATTAGCTGAAATAGGATTAGATGATAGCACGATTTGTGCGGCTCTTTTGCATGATGTAGTAGAAGATACAGAAGTTACAGAGGCAGACTTAAGAAAAGAATTTGGAAATGAAATTTCAGATATGGTATCTGGAGTAACTAAATTAAAATTAATTCAATTTGCATCAATACAAGAACAACAAGCTGAAAATTATAGAAAAATGTTTTTAGCAATGGGAAAAGACATAAGAGTAATATTAATAAAGTTAGCAGATAGACTTCATAATATGAGAACTCTAAAATATTTAAAAAGAGATAGACAAATAGCAATTTCAAAAGAAACAATGGATTTATATGCACCTTTGGCAAATAGGCTAGGTCTATATTCATTAAAATGGGAATTAGAAGATTTAGGTTTTAAATATTTACATCCAGACGAATATCACGAATTAGTAGAAGGAATAAACAAGAAAAGAGAAGAAAGATTAAAGTTCATAGAAAAAATTATGGACAATATAAGAGTGCAATTAAAGAAACAAAAAATAGATGCAGAAGTAACAGGGAGAGCAAAACATTTATATAGTATATATAGGAAGATGAAAAGAGATAATAAAACACTAGACCAAATATATGATTTATTTGCACTTAGAATACTAGTTAACTCAGTAAAAGACTGTTATGCAGCACTAGGAGTAGTTCATGAATTATATAGTCCAATGCCAGGAAGATTTAAAGACTATATAGCAGTTCCAAAACCAAATATGTATCAATCAATACATACAACACTATTAGGGGAAAAAGGAACACCATTTGAAGTACAAATACGTACATGGGATATGCATAGGATTGCTGAATTTGGTATTGCTGCACATTGGGCGTATAAAGAAGCAAGCTATTTCGGCGGAAAAAAACAATCAGTAAGAGTAGAAGAAGATAAATTAGCATGGCTTAGAGAAACACTTGAATGGCAAAAAGAAATGCAAGATCCACAAGAATTTTTAAATACACTAAAAACAGAATTATTTGAGGATGAGGTATATGTATTTACACCAAAAGGTGCAATAAAAGTATTACCAAGAGGAGCAACACCAATAGATTTTGCATATGCAATACATGCAGAGATAGGTCATCATATGACAGGATGTAAAATAAACAGTAAAATGATGCCAATAATAACACCACTACAAAATGGAGATATTGTAGAAATAATAACATCAGAAAATTCAAAAGGACCAAGTAGAGATTGGTTAAAGTTCGTAAAAAGTAGTAGCGCCAAAAATAAAATTCAGAGTTGGTTTAAAAAAGAACAAAAAGCAGAAAATATAGAAAAAGGAAAAGACTTAATAGAAAAAGAATTAAAAAGAATAGGATTCTCACATAGTGACTTATTTAAGAATGAATATATTGAGCCAATGATGGAAAAATACAAATATAAAAGTTTAGATGAAATGTATGCAGCGGTTGGGTTTGGTACAAATTCAGCAGTGAAAGTTATAGCAAGAATGCTACAAGAATATAGAAAAGAACATCAAGAAGAAAATATAGAAGAAAAAATAGCACAACTTGCTAAAGAAAAACAAAAAAAGGTAAAACCATCAAGTTCAGGAATAATAGTAAAAGGAATAGACAATTGTTTAGTAAAATTATCAAAATGTTGCAACCCACTTCCAGGAGACGAAATAGTAGGATATATAACTAGAGGAAGAGGAGTATCAGTCCATAGAAAAGACTGTGTAAATGTAAAAGACTTATTATCAGAAGAAAATCGAATGATAGACGTAGAATGGTATAATCAAGATAAAGCATCATACCAAGTTGATATAGAAATATACTCAAATGATAGAACAGGATTATTATTAGATATCCTAAAACAAATAGAAACAACAAAAGCTAAAATATTAGGAGTAAACACAAAAACAACAAAAGAAAGAATAGCAATCATAGAAATAACACTAGAAGTAGAAAATTTAGAAGAATTAAACAAAGTATCAAAATTAATAAGAAAAGTAGACAGTGTATATGAAGTTAACAGAAAAAAATAATACTAAATTGGGACGTAGATAGGGATTTTAGGGACGGGGCTTTTCTCCCTATTGTTGCCAAAGGGGACGGGCTATTTTGGCACAT
>CAMMNR010000038.1 GCA_946498265.1 uncultured Clostridium sp.
ATTTTCATTATTTTTTATATTTTTTATATTATTTTTATTTATTTTATTTTTTTCATTAAATATTATTTCCATTATTTTATTTACATTTAATTCTTTTTTTAATATAAATTTTATTTTTAATTTTTCTAATATTTTTATTTTTTCTATATTTTCTTTTTCTAAAATAAATATTATTTTTATATTAGGATTTTTTTCTTTTATTTTTTTTACAAAATTAACTATATTAATATTATTAATTATATTTTCACTAATAATAAAAAAATTAATTTCTTTTTCTTTTTCTAAAATTTCTAATATGGCATCTAAATATAAAATATTTTTACAAACTATTTTTATATTTTCTATTTTTTTTAGTTCTTCAAATATTCTTATATCATTTATTGCTGTTACTATTTTTTTTATTATTTTTTTCCTCCTCTATTATTTTTCTTTCTTCATCTGAACATTCTATTTTTGTTAGTATATGATCTTCTCCAACAAACATTAAGCACTCTCCTCTTTTTAATGATTTTATTTCTACTTTTTCTTTATCAGTAAGATTTGAATATTCAGATAATATTTTTATGTTTTCTTCTTCTAATGCAAAAAATGTTTTTATACTAGAATTATTTAATATACTTTTTCCATATATCCCTTCTTCTAAGCTGAATATGTCTGAAATATCCTGGGTTATTGCTACACTACTCCCTCCATATTTTCTAATAGTTTTAAATATTTTATATATGAAACTAGCTACATTTTTATTAGATGTTACTCCTATAAGTCTCCATATTTCATCTAGATATATGGCTTTTTTTTCTTTTCTATTCTCTTTTATTTTATCCCAGAAAATATCTGTAAATATAGACTTTTTGTAACCAAATTATAAAAAAAAATAAAGTAGGTAATTTCCTACTTTTATCAAGATTTATTTTTTGTTAAACTTCTTAATTTTCTTATTATTCTACTGTTTTCATTATTAATTTTAAGTCCATCAAATAATACACTTATGTCTGTATAATTATATCCCCAATAATATTCTACACATTTAAATTTTCCGTTTTCTCCTCTTAGCTTTACATCTGTTGTATCTAAAAAATTATATTTAAAATTTAATGTTATATATTTTTTACCTTGCTTTTCGTTTACGATTACTATTATTTTATCAAAAATCTTTTTTAATGTACTATTATCTAATTTATTTAAATTAATATTATCTAACATTTTTCTTTCTTGCTTACATTGTAATTCTGCTTTTTCTAAATCATATTTTATATTATTATATTTACTTATTTTTGTTCTTATATTTTTTAAACTTT
Organism: uncultured Clostridium sp.; assembly: GCA_946498265.1. GTDB lineage: Bacteria > Bacillota > Clostridia > TANB77 > CAG-508 > CAG-269. The sequence continues at coordinate 1,299 of CAMMNR010000038.1, forward strand.
CATTTAATTGTTTTAGTTGTTCCTGATATGTTTCTACATTTATTAATTTTTTATTTTTTTCTGTTCTTAGTTCTATCATTTGCATATTAATATTTTCTTTTTGCTCTTTTAATGTATCAATATTTATTTTTTTTATTTCTTCTTGTTTTTCTTTCTTATATAAATTTAGTTCATATTCATCATCAAATTCTTGTCTATACTTTATCGCTTTTTTTATACATTCTAATAATTTCTTTTCTTCTAAAGTTGTCCTTCCTTTACATTTTATATCTCCATAGTGGTTATGTCCTAAACAAGTCCATTCATACTCTTTATCTACTCCTTTTCTTCTTATATGTTTTTTTACTCTAATATATGTCGAACCACATTGTCCACAATATAATAATGTTGATAATTCGTGTTTTGTACTATATCCTTCTCTGTTTTTTAATTTTTCATTTCTTTTATTTTTTATATTTTCTTTTTTATCCCAAGTTTCATTACTAATTATTCTCAAATCTTCACTATGTATAACTATTTGTTCATCTTTTGGTATCTTTTTTGAAGTTCCTCTAGTGATGTCTAAACTTTCTGTTTTATGATTTACAATATCCCCTATATATATTCTATTCTCTAAAATATATCTTATTGCTGTTGACTTCCAAAGACTTCCCTTTTTCGTTCTAAATCCTCTATTATTTAAATCTTTTGCTATTGCTCTCATTCCCAACATTTTTTCTGTATATAAATAAAAAATTAAATCTATAACAGAATTTTCTTTTTCATCAACAGATAACACACCTTTTTCGACATTATAACCATATGGTGCTGGTGCTGTCCACTTTCCAGCTCTGTGTAATTTATCTTGTTTCCACTTTAATCTATTAGAATCAGTTTTTATTTCATTCTCCGCTATTGTAAAGTAAATACTTAAAAACATATCTTTGCTAACATCACTTGAATGTATGTTTTCTTTTCTAAAATATATATCTACACCATTCATTCTTAAATCTTTTACAATTTTCATTCCATCTTCAACACTTCTGGCAAAACGAGTTGTATCTTCTACTAATATTCTTTTAAATTTTCCATTTATTGCATCTTGTATCATTCGTTGAAATGCTTTTCTATGTTTTTTATATTCTTTAGCTGATATTCCTTCATCAACATATAAACCATTTTTAGGTTCTTTATCTCCATTTTTTTTATAAAAAATGCCGCAGTTTGCAAATTCATAACCTTCTTTTTTAAATATCTCCGTCCATTGTTCTTGATGGTCTATTAGTGCTGCTTCTTGATTTTTAGTAGATACTCTGCAATATGCAACAGCTATGCTCATATTTCTCTCCTCCACAATTTTATTTTTAGCAAATATCTTCCATAAAAAATCCTACCATAAATAAATATATTACTTTTTTTATATTTTGTACCGAGGTATTTTGATATTTTTTAGTTATTTAAAATACTTACTTTTAGCAATATACACTGCGATATCGTACAAATTATTTAATTCATCGTATGTACTATATTCTGGAATTGGAATTGGGTTTATTTCTAATTGTAATAGCATTTCTATATATTTTTTAATTGTTAATCTACTATATATTTTTTTATCAATAATTCCTTGAATTCCATATCTACTTATCATTAAAACAAATTTTTTTAATTTTTCTTTATAGCTTTTTTTATATTTTGAAAATTCTATTCTTTTATTTATTTCTTTTCTCTTATAATATTTACCTGTATATGCATATTCTTTTAGCATTTCAAAATAAATTTCTTCCATTTTCTGTACGTTCCAATATGCATCTAATATATTCGGTATCCCATTTCTTTTTCTTTCACTTTTTAATTTAGCATAATTTACTTGTAGTTCTAATCTTAATGTATTTTCGTATTCTTTCTTTTTTGATTCATCATATTTATTATAAAAATTTAATTTAAATTGTCCTGATTTAGTTTTTAGGTACATAGATGTTTTAAATTTTCGTTTTTGTTTCATATACTTATATTTTGTTTTACAACACTTTAATATATCCATATATGTATCTGCCATTTCTTTATCATCACATTTTACGTCTACAACATAATCAATCCTACTTAAATATATTCCTATTCTTTTATTTGTGTTTAATATTTCCTTTATTATTTTTAATACAATTTCTTTATATATTATTTTATCCATTAAAGTAGTATCTTTTTTTCCTAAAATATCTTTAGTATTTGTCATTATCAGTAAATATTTTTTTGTAGGATAAAATTTAAATGTTATATTTTTATATTTGAACCAATACATTTTATGTCTTTCTACTTTACTTTTTATTATTATTCCTAAACTTCTTAAATATCTAAAATCTATCCATTCTATATCATAAATTATTAAATTCACACTATCTATCATTTACCATACCTCCTATATACTTTAAAATAATTCCTGAAGGAGAATTTATTTCTGAAATCAATATAGTAACTCTAAATACTATTGTTGGTATGTTTGTTTCCCCCTTTTTTTACCCCCCTTCAGGTATATTTTATATATTTTATATATTTTCATTTTCTTCATCTTCTGGCTTATCATATTTTGCTATATTTATTACTTTAATTTTAATTTTATCTATTGGGTCTGTTTTATAAACAGTTTTACTTTTTTTATCTCCTGTTTTTTCTAGTAATCCTCTTTTATCCAATTCTTTTAATAATACTGGTGCAGTTAAAGGAAATTTTGTACCTCTTCTACGATAGTAATCACATACTTCGTCATAAATTGGATGTTCTGTTTTACTTTTCCAATAAAGGTATAATCTGTTACCATCTGCATATCCAACATTTCTTCCATTAAAGTGTAATAATGTTCCGTTACCATAATCTACAAAAGTTATCTTTCTTGTTTCGTATAGTATTCGCATTGCTGAATAAAACATTTCTATTGGGTCGTTTAGCTCCATTAACTCTCCTTGTTCTTTCATAATTTCATTTAATATGTTTTTTGATTTATTCTCTATTTCCGCTTGTTTTTCTTCTGATATTACCTGATATTCTTTTAAAAATTGTAGGAATAAATGAATTCCTAAATATAATATATTTCTTGCATTTTCACTATTTCCTAAAGCATCGTTTCCTTTATTTATTTGTATTTTTCGTATTTTTTGTATTTCTTCTGAACATTCATTAATAATTCTGTTCTCATTATCTATAAGCCATTTAATATATTGCATCATACTAAATGCTAGTTTTTCTCTATTTTCTTTTTTTTGCATATCATTTAGTTTTTCTACATTTACTGTGTTTTCATCAAAATCTAAAATTATTGTTCTTGATAACCTGCTATCTGGTACATTTGGTATAAATTCTGCTGTTAAAATTACTGTACCTCTTGGATAGTATGTACCTCTTATTGTTCCGTCTGAATTAGCTCTTCCTGGTCCTTGTCTATTTCCAACAAAGCCAATAATATCCTCTACTAATTTTAATTTTTTATTTCCAATTTCAGGGTTTAAGTCATCAGGAACTAAAAGTGCATCCTTTAGTATATATGCTTGTCTAGTTACTTTACTTGTTGAATCATCTAATGATGAATTAAAACTATTCTTTGTAAAATTCCCAAAGTGGCTATTTGCTATTGCTGCCATTGAACTTTTCCCTGTATTCGTACGACCTACAAACATCAGTATAAAATCACAAAAAATATCTTTTTCCTTTAGTAGACTAACTATTGGAGTTATATATGTATATGCCATTATTGGAATTGAAACCTTTTCTTTGGTAATATAAAAAATACTATAACTAGTTTGAAGAGCCTCTTTTACATCAAATTCCTTATTTGTAAAACAATATTGTCCTAAACCTCCTTCTGTTAATTCTGCCTTTATCTCTCCTTCATTTCCTCCTATTGCACCTCCAGCATATAAATATACTAGCTTTCCATTAATTCTTTCAAATCCTGTATTTTCAAATATCGTTTCTTCTTCCATTGTATATCTCGCCAATAACTGTGCAACTTCTTTTAGATACTTCTCACAGTTTGGTCTAATAATCGCATATTTATCCCAATTATTTCTCATACCTATAATGAATTGGAAACTTTCAAATTCATTTTTTGATACTTCTACCTCATCTAATGTTACTGTAATGTCATCTAATAAAATAGCTTCTAATTTGTATTTTATTATTTCATCTACTCCGTTTGTATGTATAACTTTTTTTGTTATAATTGGAATAAAATTTGATAGTTCTTTTGTTTCTTTATAAACTAATTTTGGTCCTGAAATAGAATATCCATATTCATTTAATATCTCTGCATATTTATTATATTTTTCATTTTCTTGTTCCTCTTGCTGATATTCTGTCCCATCTATAATCTCATCTGGTTCAAAGACTTTCTTATCTTTGTTATCTTTTTTATAATTATTGTTTATTTTTATTAAGTTACTTTTTTTATTTTCTTCTTGTTTTATTTTCTTTTTTTCTTCTTGCTCTATTTCCCTTATTTCCTCCTCTTCTTGTTTTATTTCGTTTATAAATTCTTTTATATTTGTACCAAATATTTTATTAAATTCTGATTTTCTTTCTTCCATCTTTATTCACATACCTTCCTTCTTCTATTTTTATAGGTAATAAATAATAATCTGGGTCTAATTTTGTTGCTTCCATTATTTTTTTTGCTTTTTCTATTATTTCTTTTTGCTCCTTACCATAATCTTTGAAACTATTTTCCAATTTTTTATAAAGTTCTTCATAAATATTTTCCAACTCATATAATATATGGGGATATAACATCTCTCCATATTCAGTACTTGTAATTTCTAAATACTTTTTTTCCAAATATTCTTTCTTGTGGCTTAAACTGATTTTTGATGCTTTAACTTCTTTTTTTATTTTTTCTAAATTAATATATATTCTTTCATATCTTAATACTTTTATATTTGATCTAAATCCTAATAAATCAGGATGAACAACTGCTTTTTCAGGTTCTAGGTTATGCTCCTTTAACTTTATACATTTTAAGAGTTCTTCTATACTATTTTTTTTGCGGTCTAAAATTATACTTCTTTTTACTCTTTCTGGCATACCATTAGGATATAAAATAAAAAGAGGCGTAATTTTCTTTTTGTATTTTATATCTCCCTTTATAATAATTTCTCCATTATCTAATTTCTTTGTTTTTCTTCGTAACAATTTTAGTACCTCCTTAATTTAAAATTTTTTAATTTTGCCTTGACCTTTTCTGTATAATTTATTAAAATAAATAAAAAGCATTTTAAATATACACATTATGTGTTAAACATTGTGCTTTAATCTATCTTGCAGGAGTTAGGAACGCCAATTCATCAACTCCTGTATTTTTTATTGACAATTTTTACATTTAATGATATTATGTTAGTAAAGTTATCGTTTTCTATTTTTAATGTTTTTGCTTGTTGATAATAAAATATCATGAATTTTATAATTAGTCAAGAATTTTTATTATTTTTTATAAAATGGTTTCAATTCTTGTTTGTAGGAGGTAAAAATGAGTACAAAAAAAGAAAAAACAACAAAAAAAGAAAAAACAAAAAAAAGAAAGTCTTTTTATGATTTTGCTGTTAACAAGAAAATTAGAGAATATTTAGATGAACAATCAAAAAAAGGTTCTAATAAACAAGCTGTTGCAGATTTTGCTACTGCCGTTGGTGTATCTAAAGAAAATGTTAGACAATGGAGAAATGGTTATTCAAGACCTGATATTGATAAGTTAATTATTATTTCTAATATATTAGGATGCTCATTAGAATATTTGCTAGGTGCTTCTGAATGTAAAAATCTTGAAAATATTAATATAAATGAGGAATTAGGATTAAGTAATGAAGCAATTAACAATTTAAAAGAATTACAAAAAAAGGATATTAAAACTACCTTAATAGGTAAATATAAAAGAGATTTTGCCAATATTGATATAATAAATTACTTTCTTTCTCAAGAAGAATTTTGGGATGTATGCAGAAAACAAGCTAAAAATATATTGGCTTATTACACAAATCCTGAATATAAAAAACAATTTGACAAACTATCAGAAAGTAGTGATATATCTCCTTTTGATTTTTCTAATGTCATTGTTAATAGTTTTTTTTATAATTTATTTAAAGATTATGTTATAGAATCTATAATAAAATATGAACCAAATTTAAAAGAATATTTTAAAAACAATTTTACGGATTAATATTGTATTATTATTAACTTTATGTTATTATAATAAATAGATAGAAATATCTGGTAGGCGGTGGATGTTAAAGTAAATTGTATTTTTATTTTGTAAAGTGAAGTACCTTTTTTATTAAAAAATAATAAAAGGAGGGAAAACTTATGAAAGAAAATATACCAGAAAATGAAAGACTTATTGCACAAGCTCGAGAGATTATTGAAAATTTAATGGTAGTTATAACAGATGTAGATGAAAAAACAGGTAAAGTAATCAAGACTACAAAACCAGTTTATATCAAACAACCTAATGGTAGCTATAAGAAAAACGAATTTTAATTATAAGATCTTTCTAAAAGAGTTTAGTTCTCTAAATGTTCTAAACTCTTTTTTATTTTTTATAAATAAAATTAATTTTTAACATAACAAATTATAATATTTTTTAGACTTGCTTTTATTTTCTTAAATATCCTACTGGGTACTTATCATTATTACTTTTTGCTACAAATGCAACTTTTTTATTTTTATCATTAAATTTACCAATAAATACCTTATCAGCATAATCTGTTATTTCTTCATTTTCAACATCTTCTATTCCTGTTATAGTTGTTCCTGTAGTTTCTTTTATTTGTGTAAATATTTCTATTGTTAATCCTAATTCTAATGATAAGTCTTTTAATCTTTTGCTCAATTCTTTATAATTAGCATTAATATCTTTTTCTTCTAAATCAATTATTATTACATCAATTTCTTTCTCTGTTTTTAATTCTCTGCTCTTTTGTTCTATATAGTCAATGGTTAAATCTCTGTTTTTATCTATATATAATTTATTTCTTTTATTTTTTGATATTCTATCTTGTAATTCTTCTTGGGCATCATCTGTCAAATTAAATATTGCTACTTTCATTTTTATTTTTACTATACGTTCTGCAAACTCTATTGCTAGATTTATATATTGTGAATATTCATCTGCTACTATTACTAGATTACTATTTTTATTCTTCATCTTTCTTGCTCCTTCCTATAATATTTTACTCAAATACTATGTTATATTTCATTATTTATATAGTATTAAAAGTAACCTTTCCAAAAAAAGTATTAAAACTCGTCGTATTTTTTTAAAATCTCTGTTATAATTTAAGTATTAAATGTAACGAACGTTAGATTTGTTACTTAAATAGGAGGAATTTGAAATGTCTGTAAAATTAGGAATAGAATATGGTGTGGCTAGAATTAGTACTGGTAAGCAAAATATAGAAAGACAAGTAAGAAATATACTAGCAAAATACCCAAATGCTAAAATTATAAAAGAAACTTTTACTGGTGTTAAAATTGAAGGGAGAAGAGATTTTGAAAATTTATTAAAAATATTAAGAGCAGGAGATACTTTAATTTTTGATTCCGTATCCCGTATGAGCAGGAATTCAGAAGAAGGTTGCAATTTGTATGAGGAATTGTTCAATAAGGAAATTAACTTAATATTTCTAAAAGAAAGTTATATCAATACAGAAGTGTACCGAAAAGCATTAGATAATCAAATAAACATTGTCTTAAAAACTGGAAATGAAGCAACTGATGAACTTATGAAAACAATTATATCTGCTCTAAATAAATACACAATAGCACTGGCAAAAGAACAGATAAAAAAAGCTTTCGACCAAGCAGAAAAAGAAGTTCAAGATTTACACCAACGAACAAAAGAAGGTATTTTAACTGCAAAAATAAATGGAAAACAAATAGGACAACCTCGCGGAGCAAAACTAACCACTAAAAAATCTATTAAATCAAAGGAAATAATTTTAAAACATTCAAAAGATTTTGATGGAACTTTAAATGATATTGAATGTATGAAATTGGCTAATGTTTCAAAAACTACTTTTTATAAATATAAGAAAGAATTAAAAAAAGATACAATACTTTAATTTATTTTTAATTACCATACTTTTATTTTAGGGGGCTATGGTAACAATGACAGACAAAAAACAAAATATTTTTTTAGTATTGTATCAAATTTTATTATATGACAATTTATTTTCTTTTCCAAGCCGGTATTATGAAATTTCCACTTTATTTATAATTTGTACTTAATATATATGTATCTAAGTTTTATACTACTAAATATTGTTTATAAATTGTTTTTATCGTTTCATCAATTAAATTAAATATAATTGTAACATCATTGTTTATACAAAAATCACATAATGAGTGCATAACCATTTCTGCCACTTCTTGGTGCATATATCCATAATGTCCTGTTCCTAATGATGGAATAATCACGCTTTTATATCTTTCTTGTTTAATTACTTCAAATAAATTCAAATAACTTTCTTTTAATTTTTTTATTGGTTCTTTTTCCTCATAATATCTAGGTGGGTGTATATGTATTATTTCTTTTGCAAGTCTAAAACCGTGGTGTAATTCTTATTTCATTTACTTTCATTTCTGTATTCCATTTATTATGACAATAATTTTCTAATAATTCTATACCTGCATTTTCATAAATTGCTCCACAAACGCCTCCTCCATATTCCATATATTCATTGGCTGGGTTTACAATAGCTTCTATATTTGTAGAATTTTTTATTATATCTCCACTTACTAAAATTAGTTTTTCCATACACTCTCCTTAAAAAACTTATATTATGAAATTTTCACTTTAAAAACCGCTTCCCAGTTTTTATAATTTGCATTTAGTATATCTGCAACTCTATCTGCAAATTCTTTTGGTACTTCTAAAACTATATGTTTGTCATTTTCATTTTTACTTTGTAATTGTATCCTAAAGCCACCTTTTCCATATCCTAGTGCAAAAATTATTGCTGTTGTTATATTATTAAATATGCCTTTGTTGTCTTTTATTAATATAGTTTGATTAATTTTATTTAATTCTTCACATAAATTTTGTTGTACTAAATATAGTATTTCTAATATTTCTAAATCTCCATTTTGTTTAATAATATCTAGTCCTTCTTGTATTTCTTTTATATGTTTTTGTACTGTTTCTTTTGGGTAGTTTCCATTTTGTATCATTTTACGAAAATTGTCTATTATTATTTTTTCTATATCTAAATCTTCCATACCATAATTCCTTATAATTTTTATTTTTTGTTATATTATATAATTATTAATTTTATTCTACAAGCTAATTTGTTAAAAAGTCCACTAATTTTTATATTAGTGAACTTTTTTATTTAAAATCCTTGTGTTTCAACTTCTAGTGTTCCGTCACTATTTATAACAACAAATCCTGCGTCTGGATATGCCCCTCCATCACTCGGATCTACCATAGTACCAGTTAAATATACTACCATTTTTCCGTTAATTATTTGAGTTGAAGCACTTTCTATTGTAGTTAAATAACTTGTATTTGTTCTAAATAATACTTTACCTGTATAATCTACTTTCATAATAGTATCTTTGGTATTATCCCCAATTAATATTATACCATCATCCATCATATTAACTTTTACTTTTTCTCCTACTATTACAGGTTCAATAATATCTTCTCCAGTTTCTAAATCTATTAAATACAAATCATTGTCTACAACTACTGCCATTTGTTTATCAGTATAGTCCATAGGGCTGGTAAATGCTTTTGTAGATGTGTATTGAAATTCTCTTGACCATACTTTATTTAAATCCTTATCAAAATAATCTATATAAACATAGTCTAAATCTTCATCATATGTTGATACTATATAATGTTGAAAATCTGCTGATACCCAAAGATTTTTTTGTATATTATTTGACAAACCATTATGCACTCTATTATATGTTATTAAACCATCATTTTTATACATATTAAATACTTTAAAGTTTGCATTTGATTGATTATCTAATGTAACCTTATAAAAACTTGCATCTTCACCATTATAATATGTTTCCACACCATTAACAGTTTCTCCATCTTTGTAATCCTGTCCATAAACTGGTTCGTTTATTTTTATATCCTTTCCGAATATATACTCTGCAACGGTTTTTATTGTATTAAATTCAAATCTCTGACTTCCGTCTGGTATAACATTAATAGCTGTTACTTGAGGAATTGTATAACTTTTTCCATCTATTTCACTTGTAACTACATCATTATATCTTCCATAAACATTTATCCAATCACCTTTTACTAATCGCTTACTTAATTGTTTTCCTTTTAATATAAGTAATGAATTCTCATTTAATTCATCAAGATTTTCTGAAATTGCTGTACCTTGGTCCATAAAATAATTTGTAACAACCACTGAAAATTCATCATCTGTTGAACTTAATACTTTTACTACTGTACAATTAAGTTGTACTTTTGCATCTTTAAATATTTGTGGATACTTTTGTGCTAATGATGAATAATACATAAAATAATTATTATCAAAATATTTTAATATTTCTTGTTGTGTACTATCTAAATTTCCATCGTCACTATTCATATTAGCAAAACTCACGTTGTCAGTACCATTAGCATATACATTTGCACTTGTTTGTTCAAATCCATCTTCTGTTACAGTATTTTCATTTGTGCTTATTTGTGTATTATTGTTTGTAAAATAATATACTGCAAATATTCCTCCTACTATTACTAAAATTAATGCTATAATTGCTATCATTACTTTAATTTTTTTGTTGCTTGTATTTTTATCACTCATTAATTTTTCTTTTTCTGTATTAAATTCTTGCTCTGTTATTGCTCCGCTTTCTTTTAGTTTTTGTAATTTTTCTAATTTTTCTATTTTTCCCATTATTGTTTACCTCATATTACCCCATATTTTTTATTTTTTATTTATTTTCTTTGCTACAATTACAAATCTGCCATCTTCTTGTGAATATTCACAAGTACTTAATGTTAGTAATTGTTCTCCATATTCAGCTGTCTTTCCTGTATCATACAAACTTGCTTTTTTACTTTCTTCTACATAATAATTATATTCTTCTTCATTTTCCGCATTTATAAAATAGTAATACCTAAATACATTTTTTTCACTCTTGTAATATACTCGTGATTTAAATACTGCTATTATTTCATAATTACTGTCTTCATTTACTGTTACAAATTCAATAGTAGAATGTTCCTTATAATAATTTTCATTTTCATATTCCAATAAATTTTGGAACATATTACCATTTTTATTGTTATGTCCATATATTAGTAAATTACTACTTGGTATGTTCCAGTCATAGTTTTTATCTAAAAATATTGATCCATCTGAAGAATATTCTTTTTTATATGTATGCGTCATATAATATTCATTGTCTGTTGTTTGTAATACAGGATACTTTATTTTTGTATTTGGTATTTCTAACCATGCAACTATATCATTATTTTGTTTCTTTAATTCTCGTAATTGTAGCATTTTTTTAGTTACTGTGTCTGTTATTTGCGTTTCATCAACCTTAATATTACTTAATATATCATTTTGCTTGCTTATATAATCTTTGTAATATATAACGGCTATTATACTAGCAATTATAATTACAAATATTAGTATAGTTTTTTTATTTTGAGTTTTTGCTTGATGTTTCGCCTTACTTTTCATATTAGCCTCTTTTCCTAACTCTATTTAATAAATCTTTTGGTTATTATTGCTACTAGTGTTATTAAACCTATATTATTTATATTT
>CAMMNR010000039.1 GCA_946498265.1 uncultured Clostridium sp.
AACGATTTTTGACTTACCTATAAGAGTTGTATACTATGCGAGGGTATCAACAGAAAAAGAAGAGCAAATTAATTCCTTAGAGAATCAAGTATCATTTTTTGAAAATTATATTAGAAAAAATGTTAATTGGACTTTTATTCGTGGATATGTAGATGAAGGAATAAGTCGGCACCACTTCCCTAAAGCGTGAAAATTTTATGCAAATGATAGAAGATAGTAAAAAAGGAATATTTGATTTAATAGTAGCCAAAGAGGTTTCAAGGTTTTCTCGTGATACGATTGATAGTTTATTTTACACTAGAAAATTATTAGAATATGATGTATGCGTTTATTTTTTATCAGACAATATAATAACTGCATCAAATGATGGAGAATTAAGACTGACAATCATGTCTAGCATGGCACAAGATGAAGTTCGTAAAATATCTGAAAGAACAAAATTTGGTTTTAAAAGAGCAGTTGAAAAAGGAACAGTTTTAGGAACAAATAATATTTGGGGCTATAAAAAAGAAAAAGGAAAACTTATAATAGATGAAATGGAAGCTCCACTAATTAGAACAATTTTTAATACATATGCAAATAATCAAAAGATAGGTTTAAAGAAGTTATCTATTGAACTAGCCAAACAAGGATATTATAACCGAAATGGGAATGTCCTTCATCAAAATACATTAAAAAAAATCATTCAAAATCCTAAATATAAAGGATATTATACAGGAGGTTTATCAACTGTTGTAGATTACAGAACTAAGAAAAGGAATTTCTATGATAAACAAGAATGGAAAGTATTTAAAGATTATGAAAAAGTACCTCCAATTGTGTCAGAAGAATTATGGGATAAGGCAAATCAAAAATTATTAAGTAGAAGCAAATCTGCTAAAATGTACCAAAAACATCAAACTACCTATCCCCTTTCTGGTAAATTATATTGTAAAAAGCATAAATGTGGTTTTGTAAGAAAAATAAGACATTACAAAAATAAGGAAGACGTTATATATTGGTATTGTGGAGAATTTCATAAAAAAGGAAAAAAGAATTGTGTACCTGCTTGTTTTAAGGAAGAAGATTTATATAATATTTTGCTTATCATTTTTAAAAAATACGAAATCTATAAAGAAGAAATTGCAGAAGAACTGATGTCATTTTATTTAGAGCTTTCAAAAGAAGAAGAAAATATAGAAAAAGAAGAAATGATAATAAATGAAATAAAAGTTCTTGAAAATAAGAAAGATAAACTATTGGATTTAGCTTTAGATGGCTTTTTAAGCAAAGAAGAATTACAGATAAAGAAAGTATCTATTGGAAAAGAAATTTCTAGTTTAAATTTAAAATTAAAAGAAATAGAAGATAAGAAAAATAAAGTAAATAATAGCAAACAATCTTTTAAGCAATATAGCAAAAAACTAAAAGAAAATGTATTAAAAGAACTAGTGATAACCAAAGAGAATTTAAAAACTTATATTGAAGAACTCTTAGATAAAATAATTGTAGAAGAATTAGAACAAGAAACCCAAGTGTATTTAAAAATCATCCTTGCAGGAAACAATATAATAAAATATGGTATTCCTGTAAAACTCAGGCAAGTCAGTCAAATAAAGAAAAACAAAGTGGCTGATTTAAAAAATCTCCCACTTTGTCACTCCCATACACATAGTAATCATCTGTTTACCAGAACAACAACATTTTTTAAAAAAGCCATCCATATTAAAAGCAATTCTAGGCAAATATCCTAAATCCTCCAAAAAAGTAAACAAAGGAAAGAAAATAGCCATAGGAGGAAGCATAACAGAAATTATCCAAGTCAAAGTTCGAAAAACTCCTGAAATAAGCATATCTGAAAGCCAAACAGGACAATTAATATAATTAGCAAAAGAAAGTAACTGTTCTTGGATAAAACCAAAAAACGAAAATAACATCTGGGAAGGATAATTAGCACCAACAATAGTAATCCAAAAAATTATTCCCAAAAACAAAATCATTATTGGAATACCAAAAGTTTTAGAAGTTAATATTTTATCAATTTTTCTATCTCTATTAGAATAATTAACATTCTCAAAAGTACAAACTTTATTACAAATTTCTTCAGCTTCTTGCATTATAGAAGATGTAATAGTGTCTTTAAAATTTGATTTTTTAATTCCTATATCAGATAATTCCTTTTCAATTTCAAGTTTTAAATCATTAATTGAAACATTATTAGAAATATTAATATTTAAATTATTTTCAATAGATTTTATTATACTTTGTTCATCATCTAGTAATTTTAAAGAAATCCATCTGTAAAGTACAGAAGGTAAATCAAAAAATTCTTTTAATTTTGAATTTAACAATTCGATTTTTTTTTCTATTATGGGTAAATAATGAATTTTTTTAGGAGATGGGATAATATTTTTGTTACAAACTTTATAAATAGTATCAAGTAAATTATCCAAACTTTTCTTCTTTCTAGCAATAGTTCCAACAACAGGAACACCTAATAAGTCAGATAAAAGATCTAAATCAATTTTTATATGTTTTTTCTTAGCTTCATCTAATAAATTAACACATACAATAACATTATCAGTGATTTCCATAATTTGAAAAACTAAATTTAGATTTCTTTCTAAACATGTACTATCAACAACTACAACTGTAGCATCTGGATTACCAAAACAAATATAATCTCTTGCTATTTCTTCTTCTTGAGAATCAGATAAGATAGAATATGTACCAGGAATATCAACTAAAAGAAAATCTTTATCTTTATAATTACAATGGCCAGTAGCATTACTAACAGTTTTTCCAGGCCAATTACCAGTATGTTGATGAAGACCTGTTAAGCTATTAAAGATAGTTGATTTTCCAACATTAGGATTTCCAGCAAGAGCAACAGTAAATCCATTTTCATTTTTATAATATTTAATGTCATCATTTAAAAGAGTATTTCCCATAGAAGATTTAGTAAGCCCCATATCTGTTCACCTCATAATTAATATAATATAGTGTATGAATTATTTTTGATGAAGTTACAAATATTCAAACTAAAATATCTTGAACAGAAAAAGAAAAAAGGGGTTTTTTAAAAATTTATATTTACTTAGTATAAATTTGAATTAACGAAGAATCTTCATCTCTTATTGCAATTAAAGATCCTCTGATATCAAAAGCTTTTAGACTACCAGATGGACTCTTAAGTATTGCTTTTATGCAGGTATTTTTTACTATCCCTAAATCTAATAATCTTCTTTTCACATTTTCAGAACATTGAATATTATATATAAATCCAGACTGATTGACTGCTAAGTTATTTAAAGTGGTTATTTTTTTATTCATCGAAATCCTCCTCAAGCATAATTACTATATTATATTTTGTCGAAAAATAAAATGTTACTTTTATTTTTTTACACATTTCAAAAGTTACATATTATTATGCAATTCCCAATGATATATATTATATTTTAAGCGGGTTTCGTGGGGACCGACACGATACATAATGTTAATTAAATCAACGGTACGACTGTAAGCGTTGATTTATTTACAGTATGTAAAGTGTTGGGATAGCGGAAAATATAATATATATCATTGGGGATTGCATAATAAGCGGTAACTTTCAAATTCTAGAACAATATAACTTAAAAAATTTACTATTGACAATTAAAAAAATATATGAAAAAATGAGAAAAATACAAAATGAAAGGAAGAATAAAAATGGAAAAAATAAGAGGATTTGAAATAGCAAAAGGTTTTGAAGATAAAAACATAAACCTACCAATTAGAAAAACAAAATATTCAGCTGGATATGATATAGAAGCGGCAGAAGATGTTACAATACCAAGTTTTAAAAAAGGAACAAATCCAACATTAATAAAAACAGGCTTAAAAGCATATATGCAAGATGATGAAATGTTATTATTATATAACAGAAGCTCAAACCCTAAGAAAAAAGGATTAATATTAGCAAATAGTGTAGGAGTAGTAGATAAAGATTATTATGGGAATTCAGATAATGATGGACATATAATGTTTGCATTTTACAATATAAAAGAAGAAGACATAGAAATAAAAAAAGGGGAAGTAATAGGACAAGGAATATTCCAAAAATACTTAGTTACAGACAATGATAGTGCAGAAGGAGAAAGAATGGGAGGATTTGGTTCAACTAATAAATAATTATTAATATTATAGGAAAAAACAAAACTATATTGCAAAAAAAAATGAAAAAATTTATCCTTAGAGTATCAAGAATTACAGAGAAAATATACATAAAAATTAGCGGTAAAGGCTTTGACTTTTACCGTTTTTTGTAGTATAATAAATATGGTTAAAAAATCCAGTAAAGTTATTAATTGACATAACTTTATTATCTTTTTTTCGCCGAATATCAAAATACTGAAAGGAGTGGCTTACATGTTTAATGTAGGAGATAAAATAGTATACCCAATGCATGGAGCAGGAGTAATAGATTCAATTGAGGAAAAAGATATTTTAGGGGAGAAACAATCTTATTACATACTAAAAATGCCAGGAGAAGTTAAAGTAATGGTACCAACAGCTAAGGCAGAAGAAGTAGGGGTAAGAAACATTATAGATAAAAGTTCAGCAGATGCTGTAATTGGAGTATTAGAACAAGACGAAACAGCTATGGACAAAAATTGGAATAAACGTTATAGAGATAATATGGAAAAGATGAAAAGCGGAGATATATACGAAATTGCAGATGTTGTTAGAAACTTAAGTTTTAAACAAAAAGAAAAAGGATTATCAACAGGAGAGAAAAAAATGTTGAATAATGCTAAACAAATTTTAGTTAGTGAACTAGTTTTAGCAGAACATTCATCTAAAGAAGAAATAGAACAATTAATAGACAATAAAATAAATACTTCATTTATGATGTTTAGATCAGAAGAAGTACAACCACAAAATATAGTAAACAAATTTATACCTTTTGATAGTACAAGTACAGGAACAGAAGAATAATTTTTATATTTTAATAATAAAAGAGAGATGTTGTATATATAAGTGCAATGTCTCATTTTTTAGGTTATAGGAAATTTCTACGAATGTAAATCATATAATGTAAAAACATATTTATAAGAAAAATATAGGATAGTAGGAGGACTAATGGAATATATAAATAAATTATCGAATTTTTTATCAAATATATTAGGAGTAGAAACAGATTATATAAAATTAACAATTATAAGTATTGAAATTTTAATAGTAATATATTTTGTCAAAATAATAACAAAAAAGATATATTCAAAATCTAATGTTAGTGGAAAAAAGAAATTTACTTATAATAGAAGTATACAAATGATCTTAAATGTAATAAGTTTCATTTTAATATTATTAGTTTGGAGCGAAAAATTACAAAATATAATAACATTAATAAGTTTTATATCAGCAGGTCTTACAATTGCAATAAGAGAAATAATATTCAACTTTTTTGCAGGTATATATATAAAATTTTCAAAACCATTTGAATTAGAAGATAGAATAGAAATTGATGGAATAAGAGGAGATGTTATAAAAATAAATGCACTAGGATTTGAAGTTTTAGATGTTCAAGAAAAAGAAAAAGGTGAACAGAGTACAGGAAAAATAACACATGTTCCTAATTCAAAGGTATTTCAAGAACCATTAAAAAATTATGTTAAAGCATTTAAATATATATGGGATGAGATTACAATAGATATAAATATAAATTCAGATTTAGAAAAAACAAAGGAAATAATTTACAATATATTAAAAGAAGATGAAATATTAAAAACAATACCAGAGAAAATGGAAGATGCTATTGATGATGTGACTGTTGAATATAGGATATATTATAATGAACTTATGCCAATTATATATACAAAGATAGTAAAAGATTATATAGAATTATCAGTAAGATTCTTGGTACATCCTAAAAAAGCTAGAAACGTCGAAAATAATATTTATGAGAAAATTCTAGAGGAATATAAAAATGGAAATATTGATTTAATTGCGAAAGAAGGAAATAAGATTTAGAATAATTTTATCACTAAATAGAAACCAATTTTACTTATGTAGAATTGGTTTTACCTGCTAAAATGAAACAGATTCTTAGTATAGAATAATTAATTTTAATTAAAATTAACAGTTATTATTATAATATAACTAAGGAAAATCAGATAATTCTAAGATTAATTGTAACAAATTTTCAAAGTAATGAAAAAATTTTAAAAAAACACTTGACAAGTATATAAAAAACTTGTATAATTAAACTCGTCGAAAGAACATGGTCGCTTAGCTCAGCTGGGAGAGCATCTGCCTTACAAGCAGGGGGTCACAGGTTCGAGCCCTGTAGCGACCACCAAGTTTTTACGGCCCGGTAGTTCAGTTGGTTAGAACGCTAGCCTGTCACGCTAGAGGTCGACGGTTCGAGCCCGTTCCGGGTCGCCATTTTTTTATAAATGGCTTCATAGCTCAGTTGGTAGAGCAGAGGACTGAAAATCCTCGTGTCAGTGGTTCGATTCCACTTGAAGCCACCAAATACTTTATATATTTTTAATAAAAATTAGAAAATAAAATTTACAAAATATTACAGGATATGTATTTGTATATACATATCCTGTATTGCTTGTATAACAAACTTTATCATTTGAGTTAATATAAGTGTACTTTTTTTTTATATTTGTCGAAGAAGTTTTAATTTTTTTTCTATTATTTTTAAATAAAAGTATTGAAAAAACAACTAAATATGATATATTAATATAAAAGAAAGAAGTAATTAATAAAATGCAAAAACAGAAAAAACAACAGAAACAACAAGAAAAAATGTAGAACAAAAAATATTTTTAGAAGAATTAAATCACAAATTCAAAGGAAGAGATAACAATGAGAATACTAGGAATTGACCCAGGATTTGCAATAACAGGGTATAGCATAATAGATTATATAGGAAACAAATTCAAACTAATAACATCAGGAGCAATACTAACAGATGCAAAAACATCATTTCCATTAAGATTAGAAAAGATTTATTATGAATTAAAAGACATAATAGAAAATTATAAACCAGATTGCATGTCAATAGAAGAACTATTTTTTAACAACAATGCAAAAACAGCAATAAATGTAGCACAAGCTAGAGGAGTAATATTAATGACAGCAAGGATAAATAAAGTAGACACATATGAATATACACCTCTTCAAGTAAAACAAGCAGTAGTAGGATATGGAAGAGCAGATAAAATGCAAGTACAACGAATGGTAAAAATGATTTTGAATACTGAAGAATTGCCAAAATTAGATGATATAACAGATAGCATGGCTATTGCAATTTGTCATGCACATTCAGCCAAATTTGCTGAAAAACTTTAAAACTAAATTATTATACAAGGATGAATTATATTGAAAAAAATAGAAGAATTAGAAAAAGATTTAAATAATGGAAATTTAGAAAGCATATATTTTTTATATGGAGAAGAACAGTACCTATTAGAAACAATTGTAAATAAAATAAAAAAATTATTTGGAGAATGCATAAAAGGTATAAACTATATTTTGATAGATGATACTAATATAAATAATATAATTTCAGATATAGAAACACCAGCATTTGGATATGAAAAGAAGCTAATAATAGTAAAAAATTCTGGGATTTTAAAAAAAGAAGGAAAAAGAAAAAACGCAGAATTAGCTAAAATAAAAGAAAGATTAAATACATATCTAAAAGAAAATATAGAAATAATAAAGCATAGCACAATAATTGTATTTATAGAAGAAGAGACAGAAACAAAACAAGAATTGTATAAAACAATAGATAAACTAGGAATAATATGCAAATTTGATTTTCAAAATTTATTACAATTACAAAAAAGATTAAAAGGTACATGTAATGCATATGGAGTAAAAATAAGTGATAGTAATTTAAAATATTTTGTAGAATGTGCCGGAACAAATATGCAAAACCTAATAAATGAAATAAGAAAATTAATAGAATACAAAGGAAATGGTGGAGAAATTACTAAAGAAGATATTGATAAATTAACTATAAAAAAATTAGAAAGTGTAATATTTGATTTAACAGATAACTTAGGAAAAAAGGAGACAACTAAAGCATTAGAAGTATTGAAAAATCTAATTAGTCAAAAAGAGCCATTACAAAAAATATTAATAACTTTGTATAATCATTTCAAGAAAATATACATAACAAAACTTTCAGAAAGATATGGAAAGGAAATAACAGCGAGTTTGCAATTAAAACCAAATCAAATATTTTTGGTAAATAAATATAAAATGCAATCAAAATATTTTAAAGAAAAAGACTTAAAAAATATTTTACAGGATTTAAGAGATTTAGATTATAATTACAAAAATGGACTAATAGATTTACAAATAGGACTAGAAGCAATACTTTGTAGATACTGTTAAAAGAAAAATAAATTCCAAAAATGTATAAATTAATCATCTATTGATAAAAATAAGAACAAATAATATTATCAATAGGTGATTTTTATGTATATAAAAAATAAAAAAATAATGATATTTTTAGTGATTATTTTAAGTATAATAGCAATATTAATTACAATATATTCAGAAAAAAACACAGTTGAAGTTTTATCAAAATATGGATCAAGAGGAGAAGAAGTAAGGCAAATACAAACAAAATTAAAAAGATGGGGATATTATAATGGTAATGTTGATGGAATATATGGAAGCCAAACACAAGAAGCAGTTAGATATTTCCAAAGAAAAAATGGACTAACAGTAGATGGTATTGCAGGACCAGCAACATTAAAAGCAATGGGAATATATAGTTCAAGCTCATCATCCTCTAGTTCTAGCTCGAATTCAAGTAATTTAAATTTATTAGCGAGAATAATTTATGGAGAAGCAAGAGGAGAACCATATACAGGACAAGTTGCAGTAGGAGCAGTGGTTTTAAATAGAGTCAAAAGCAGTTCATTTCCAAATACAATATCAGGAGTAATATATCAGTCAGGAGCATTTGATGCTGTTAGAGATGGACAAATAAATTTAACACCAGATTCTACAGCAAAAAAAGCAGCACAAGACGCCTTAAATGGCTGGGATCCTACTTATGGTGCAATATATTATTTCAATCCAGCAACAGCAACAAATAAATGGATTTGGTCAAGACCAATGACAGTAACTATAGGAAATCATAGATTTTGTAAATAAAAGGGGACGTTCCTTTAATCCCTAAAATTCGGGAACATGGGGACGGACCTTCCTAGTTTCTATAAATCCACTTTCCAGACGTTACCATTTTGGGGACGCGTCCAAAAAGGGAATTTTACAGTAACTTTTACTATCAAAAACAAAGTATTATATATAAATTTTCTTAATTACGAATGTGAATGGAAGAATATTATAAATTCTTTAATTATCAAGTAGGAGAATCTCAAACTTGCTTTGAGAGGTGCCTGCTTGATAATTTTAGAATTTATTTGTTCTGTAATGTTAGCCGAGTAATTAAGAAAATTTATATATAATACTTTTGTTTAATTAATGTAAAATATTTTTAATAAATTCCCTTTT
Source organism: uncultured Clostridium sp. (assembly GCA_946498265.1). Taxonomy (GTDB): domain Bacteria; phylum Bacillota; class Clostridia; order TANB77; family CAG-508; genus CAG-269. The sequence continues at coordinate 9,511 of CAMMNR010000039.1, forward strand.
TGGACGCGTCCCCAAAATGGTAAATTTTAATGAGGTTCGTCCCCATGTTCCCGAATTTTAGGGATTAAAGGAACGTCCCCTACTTGACAAAGAAAAAACAAATTGATAATATATAGTTGATAAATAAACAATGGAGGAAATAAATATGTTATTATATCCAAATGCATATTTAAAAAAAGTAGAAGATATAAATATAGAATTATTACAAAAAAATAAATTAAAAGCACTAATATTAGATTTAGACAACACATTAATAGATTATAATAAAAACTTATCAGATAGTATAATCCAATGGGCAAAAGAATTAAAAGGACAAGGGGTAAAACTATATATATTAACAAATACAAATGATAAGCAAAAAGTTGAAAATGTTGCAGAAAAATTAGGAATACCATATGAAAGTTTTGCAAAAAAACCATTTAAAAAAGGGTTTTTAAAAATACAAAGAATATTAAATATAAAACCAGAGAACATAGCTGTTGTGGGAGAGCAAATATTCACAGATATTATAGGTGGAAATAGATGCAATATGTATACAATATTAGTAGATCCAATATGTGATAAAGATTATTGGTATACAGCATGGAAAAGACCTATAGAGAATAAAATAAAAAATAAGTATATCACTAAAAAGTAACGAAGGAGAAATACAATGTATATAAATGACGTACATATAGCATATTATGTAGTAGCAGTAATTTTAGGGCTATTTATAGGAAATATAGTAGATTGGGCCAATAAAAGATTACCAGAATATAAAAGTGTAATTTCAAAAGAATTTTTTAAAGAAATGAAAATGAATTTTAAACCCAAATATATATTAATGTTTTTAACTGCAATAATCTATGTAACATTAATATACACATTTGGCATAAAAGAAACTCTTATTGCAAATTTAGATTTAATAAAATATATGATATTAGCACCAATGCTAATTTCAGTATTTGTTATAGATTATAGATTACAAATAATACCAAATAGATTAAACCTAACTATATTCGAAGTAGGTTTAGTATTTGCATTTTTATATGGACTTTCTAATGTAGCAATAACAATAAATATGCTTTTAGGAATGGTAGCAGGAGCAGGAATATTCCTTTTAATAACATTATTAGGAGGAGCTTTTTATGGAAAAGAAGCAATGGGATTTGGTGATGTAAAATTAATGGGAGCATTAGGATTATATTTTGGGTTATCTAACATAATAATAATAACATTGGTATCTTTTCTAATAGGAGCAATATTAAGTATAATACTATTAATAACTAAGTTGAGAAAAACAAATGAATACATACCTTTTGGACCTTTTATAGTAATAGCAACATTTATAAGTATGTACATACCATTTGAAACAATAAAAACATTTTTAATGCAAATATTTACATTAGGATTATATAAAGTGTAAGAAACTAATATTAAAGAAAATTATAAATAAAACTAAAAAACTATAAAAATGCAGAATAAATATAAGAAGTATAAAATATAGCATATAATTTAAGGGGATGGTCTAAATGAATCCTAAATTACAATGGTTAAGAAACAAAATGTCAAGCTTAGACTTACAAGGTCTAATTATATCGAATCCTATAAATATAAAATATCTAACAAATATAGATGCAGAGGGAATACTATTATTGACAAGAAAAGAAAATATCTATATAACAGATGGAAGATATATAGAAGATGTTCACACAGTACTAACATTATTTGATGAAATCATAGTATATGATGTAAATGATATATCATTAGAAGACTATGAAAACTTTTTCATGTTTTGTGAAAATGTTGGATTTGAAGAAAACTATGTAACATATGCAAAATATAAAGAATATATTAGAAAATATAAAATAAATAATTTTGTTGAAACAGAAAATATTATTGAAAAACAAAGAATGATAAAAGATGAAGAAGAAATATCAAATATAAAAAAAGCATGTGAAATAACAGATAATTGTTTTTCATATATATTAACATATATAAAGCCAGGAATGACAGAAAAGCAAATAGCACATGAAATAGAAGAATATTATAAGCAAAGAACAGATGGATTATCTTTTGATACAATAGTAGCATCAGGAGAAAATACATCAAAACCTCATGCAGTTCCAACTGATAGAAAAATAGAAGAAGAAGATATTATAACTATAGACATGGGATGCAAAGTGAATGGTTATTGTTCAGATATGACAAGAACATTCTTTATAGGAAAAGTACCTGAATATATAAAACCAATATATGATTTAGTATTAAAGAATCAGATGCAAGTATTAGAAAGCTATAAAGATGGAGCAAATACAAGACAAGTAACCAAAATGGTAGAAAATGATTTTAAATTAAATGGATATGATTTAATACATAGCATTGGACATGGTGTAGGATTAGAAATACATGAAGCTCCATATATAAGTTATAGATCAGAAGCAACACTAAAAGAAAATATGATAGTTACAAACGAACCAGGAATATATATACCAGGTAAATTTGGAATAAGAATAGAAGATACAACGCAGATTACAAAATTTGGATGTATAAATTTAACCAAATCTGAGAAAAATTATATTATAATATAAAAGGTACAAAAGACTTGATTTTTAGCCAAAAATGTAGTAAAATATGTAAAGTTAATTTTAAATAATAGGAAATTATATTTTCTATTATTTAAAAAGTAATAATGCACAGAAAAATGAAAGGAGAATTATTATGGCATCAGTTTATTCAGCAGGAGATTTTAGAAATGGAACAACATTTGAAATGGATGGAAATGTAT
>CAMMNR010000040.1 GCA_946498265.1 uncultured Clostridium sp.
TCGGTTAATGTTTTATCTGGTATTTTAAGCTCGAGAAGGTCGTTTATTCTCATATTTGGCTGTGTAGCAGAACTACCAGAAATACTTTCTATAAAATCAGAATATTGTTTAGTTTGCAAATAACAATAAACAAAATAAGGTAGTGCTTTACTTGTATCAACTCTTAATCTTATAAGTCCATTATTATATACCGATTTTAAGTTTTTAGAAACAAAAAAATTTACACCGATTGTTGAACCCGTACGAGCAATTATAATATCATCTTTTTTCAAAGAAAAAGCTTTGCGGTTCTCTTCTGAAACAATAGTGTTTCCCCATCTATCAAAGTCTTTAGATTGAGAAATGTCTTGTATTCTTAAACATTTCAATCCTGTTTCCTCTAAAACAATAGGTGCTCTCTGTATAGCATCTAAACCTGTATTTGCAGATTCAATAATATTTTTTAGTAACATAAAACCTCCAGGAGTATTAAATGAAATATAAATTAAAACAAATAGCTGAAATTATAAATGGTTCAACACCATCTACATCGAATTCAGAATATTGGGACGGCGATATAAGTTGGATCACACCTAAAGATATGTCTTTACAAATGAAAAGATATATCTCTAACGGAGGAAGAAACATTACTCAAAAGGGTTATGATTCTTGCTCAACAACACTTGTTCCTAAAGACACAATCCTATTAACTTCAAGAGCCCCTATAGGATATATTTCTATAGCTCAAAACGAATTATGTACGAATCAAGGATTTAAGTCGATAATTTGTGGAGATAAAGTATTGCCTTTGTTTATGTATTATTGGCTATCTACAAAAGTTGATTTTTTAAAATCAATTTCTAATGGAGCAACATTTAAAGAACTTTCAAAACAAGCTTTAGAAAATGTTGAAATAGACTTGCCTAATTCAGCAACACATAGTTGACACTATTTAATCTCGTTCTTTAGTATTTCTCTTACTTTTTCTTCTAACTCTTTGCTTTCGTCCATAAGGGTAAAGAGTTCAGTAGCAGTTTGTTTTAATTGCTCATTAAGTTCTTCTTCAGATAATTGGTTAGAATTATCAACACCAACATATCTTCCAGGATTTAATGAATAATCTTTTTCTTTTATTTCTTCTAAACTTGCTTTATTGCAGAAGCCAAGTTTATTTTCATATCCTTCATCATTTTTATATTTATGATAAGTTTCTGCAATTAAGTCAATTTCACTATCTTCAAACTTTCTTAATTTACGAGAAATCATTGTTCCAAGTTTAGTAGCATTTATAAATAAAACATCTGTATCAACTTTTGCTTTATTTAAAATCCAGCATTGAACGCTAATTCCTGTATTAGAGAACATTTTGTCCGGCAAATCAATAATCGCATCAACTTTACCAGCTTCAAGCATTGCTTTTCTAACTTTTCTATCATCTTCAGTGTTGCTTGTTGTTGCACCATTTGGCATAAGAATAGCAGCTTTTCCTTTTGGGGCAAGTTTGGCATACATAAGTTCTAACCAAGCATAGTTTGCATTTTTAACATCTGGTTTTCCAAATACCCATCTTGGATCACCTTCAAGAGATGGCTTCCAATAATCTTTGATATTGTAAGGTGGGTTAGCAAGGATAAAATCTGCTCTTAATGATTTATGTAAATCGTCAGTGAATGAATCACCATTTCTTTCACCTAAATTTCCAGCAAGTCCACGAATAGCAAGGTTCATTTTTGCCATTTTCCAAGTTCCAGGATTGCTTTCTTGACCATAAATAGAAATATCATCAACATTTCCTCTATGTTCTTTAACGAATTTAGAACATTGAACAAACATACCACCAGAACCACAGCAAGGGTCAAAAACTCTGCCTTTATATGGTTGCAAAATTTCAACCATCATTTCAACAATAGATTGAGGAGTAAAGAACTCGCCACCTTTTTGAGGGATATATGTTGCAAAAGCACCAATGTAGTATTCATAGATTTGACCGAAGAAATCACCATCAGCATCTTCCATTTTAAGGTGGGTAGTGAAGAAGTCCACAAGTTCACCTAAAGCAACTTTGTCTAATTCGCTTTTTGAATATGTTTTAGGAAGAATGCCTTTTAATTCATAGTTTTTCTTTTCAAGTTCATCAAATGCCTCATCAATCTTTTGCCCCAAACTTTCATCTTTTGAATAAGATGCAATGTAAGGCCAAAGTGCTTTTTCTGGGACAATGAATACATGTTCTGCGATGTAGTAATCTTCATCATGTTCACGACCATCTCCGAAAGCTTTTAATTCATTAAATTTAGCCAAATATTTATCACTAACATATTTTAAGAAAACTAAACCTAATACAACATTTTTATAATCTGCTGGGTCGCACTTATCCCTTAATTTAACAGCAGCACCCCATAGCACTTTTTCATCAATTTTAGCCATTTTTACTCCTTATAGTTCTATATAATTAAAACTATGTGTCATTGTCATTATAACACAAATTTTATTTTTTTGTATTAATTATCAAACAAAAAACAGCAAAAATCTCAATTTTGCTGTTTATAAATTTAAAATTTTATTAATTTTTAATAAAATAATTTTTGAATTTCAATAATTGCCTTTTTATTAAACTGTTTTGTTGCAACATCATACAAATATGGAATAATTAAAACATCTTCATGCTTATCTATAAAAATTTCAGGATTTCCACGTGGTTTTAGAATATTAACTATTAGTGCTACATCACCGCCACAATCTTTTAATTTGTTTCTTACATCTTCCACTTTTGTAACCCTATTGAAATCTTTGTATCCACTAAAATTTTTAAAGTCAACAAATACCTTGTCCTTGTAAAAATCAAACTTCTCATATCTTTCATTGTTTCTAATTTTTTGAAGTTCTATATTCAAAAATTCTTTAAAAATAAACTCTCCAACTACTTCCCCCAAAGCCCCTTTGTAAATGCTGTTAAACATTTCAGGAGATAAGATATACTTATTAGGAATAAAGTTTGTTGCATAATTTTTTTCTATAAAGAAATCTCTGACTCTTGGTATCTGTAAAAGATCTTTTAAATTTGTGGTGCTTTCCCCTATTACATCTCCAACAACAGAATTGAACCCAAACTTCTTATTTTCCTTATCATAACTATAACTTGTGTTTTGATTTGGCAATTCTATATATGCGCTATATATTTCTGTTGGAGAGTCTATTGTAGGATGTCTAAGCATTTGATCTCTCAAACTTTCCCATTTGTAAATATTATCATTTTTAAAATCTAAAAGTTTTTTAATATAAGATTTACTGGACTTATTAATAAGCTGCGCTTTATTTTCTAAATCATTTTGACTAAAATCTACACTCTCCTCAATTTTTTCAAGAAATTTAGAAAATTCTGGGTTAAGTAAAAGATGCTTGTAATATTTTTTTACTCCTTTTAATTCTTCCAACAAAGCTTTATCATAATAAATATGAATATCTTTAGATTTATTCTTTGTTCTGCATATTCGTCCTACAGCTTGTTGTACAAGTTTAGCAGTATGTAATTTTAAATTTTTAGAGTTGGTTGGTGTAGAAAACGAATTAAATTTAATACCATGATAAGTTTCAAATCCTTCTTTTATATCTCTATAGGCCTCTTCATTTGTAATATCACCAGACTCTTCCAATACTTTCACCTGGTATAAATATCTGATAAATTGCTCTTCTTCTATTATCTCGTTATTCATGTTTACAAAAACATTTGTTGGTTTATCTACATAGATAGCATCAAAATCTTTGTATTCATCTTGATATTCAAGATTATTAATGGAGACATAGTCAATCCCTTTAATGAAATTTCTTGGAATTTTATATTGTATATTTTGACCTGCACCTAATGTTTGATATGCCGAAACAAGAAAAACCTTCTCCCCATTACTTAATTTTTTTTCAATCTCTTTTTTCTTGTTGTCATAAGTTTCTATATCTCCAAATAAACTATCAATATTTGCCACTATATTAAATTGCTTACATAATTCATCAAAAACACTTTTTGCAAAAACAAAATCAAATGCGAAATCGTTTTCTTTCAAAAGTTTACTTGTTAAAAATAAGAATGAATACATGTGAGAGTTTTTCACAAATTCTCTCATACACAAAAACAATTTTATATATCTGATTTTTATGTATGTTTTTAGATTCTCAAATTTATTTTTAATTATTTTTTGGATATCATTGCTAAAACTATTTATATGCTTTTCCAAATTTAATTCATCTACACTTATTGCTTCTAGTAATATATTTACTTTATCATATTCACTAGTTTGTCTATTAAAATATTCTTTTAATTCATCTCTTTCTTCCTTACTTAAATGTTTAAATTTTTTACCTAATTTGATTTCCAAATAATTTATATCAAAATTTCCTGTTGATGTTCTTAAAGATGAAGATGCAGAAATCCCCACCACTTTGGCTTTATTACACAATCCTAAAAGGATTTTTTCTGGAGTTTCATCAACTGTCACATAATCTATTTTAGATTGTGTGTCATGCGTATCGCTATCAATAATACTATAATATCTAAATCCTTTTTCATTACAAGAAAAATCTAAATCATCAGACAATGTATTACTGCTAAGCTCTCTAGTTTTCTTTCTTCTAACAATAGCTTTCGTAAGATAATTTAAATATCTTCCTTCTATTCCAAATTCTGCAAGGACTGTCCTAACACATGCATCATCTGAAATTAAATTCAAATCTTCTTTTAATTCAATTTTGAGTTGTTTATAATTATTAGCAATAAAACCGACACCAATTTGAAAATAATTAATGAAGTTTTTTATGTCAAATAGAAGATCCTTCAGCTCATCTCTATCCTCTTTTTTATTTTCGACTGGTTCAATTTGATTTATTCTATCTGTTTTATTTGTCTTTAATAACAGATAATTATTTTTTGAAGGTAATATACTTATAAACCTATAATCCTGAAACAAGAAATAGGCATCATCTTTTGGATTTCCAACCAACTTGTGTAAAAATTGCAAATTATATTTGTCTTTGATTTCATCCGCCCTATTTTTAAATTTTTCTATTATTTCGCTAGGATTATAATAGTTCTCAAATATTTTCTTTTTATCAACATTGTACTGAGAAGGAGTCATTAATTTTTTTGTAAAATCACAAACAGTAAGCCCTGCATATATCATATGGAAAAGATCTAACATCCCAATTTTATTATTTAAAGAACTTCTTATTATATTATTTAAAATATTTTCTTTTGCCGAATCAAACTCGTCAATAAAAATTATTGCATCCCTAACAATGTCATCACTTAAAATAGTATATGAAGGTTTGATTATCGTGGAGTTCATTGCTAAAAATTTATCAACGGTCATAAAAATTATCTTAGCGCTATCTGTCATTACAGAAGGATATAATTTAATAATCCATGAATTTTCCTCTTGAACAAATTTTAATCTTTCTTCATAGTTCCTTTTTTCACCTTTTTCATTATATATAACATAAGATTCTAAATTAGACCTAAATTTATGTTCCCACTCTTCTCTTAAATTTTCAACTGCCTCAGCCTTAAACTCTGAATTTAATTTTTTTGTTTCTATAATTTTAATAAGTGTTTTGATATGTTTTGTAGTCTTATCATTTTTTATTTTGCCAGGAATTTCTTTGTATGTTTCATTGAAATTTTCTATAAGCATATCTATATTGCTTTTTATATACAAAACATCTTTCTTGAATTCTTCATTTTTTCCATCATCAAAAAATTTCCTTTTTAAATCATCATACCCTAAATTTTTTTTAAGTGGTGTAATAAAGAATATCTTTTTATTAAGGATCTTATACTTATTATATATAAAATCAATAACATTATAAGTCTTGCCACTTCCAGTAGGCATATCTATTAAAACGATTCCATTTTCACAATCATCTAGACAGTATTTCTTAAGAATATTTTGCATAAGCACCTCAATTGTATTATTTAAGCTAATCAAATCAATTCTTGTATAATTATAACATATTTCCGCTTAATTTTATAGAAATTTTGGAAAGTTTTATATGGCATTTTAGCAACAAATAATTATTAAAATCAATTAATTCAATATCTATATTTTATTAACAAAAATTTACAGTCTGTATCGGCAATGGAGTCAATTTGTTTACAAGTAAAAATTGCCGATAACGGCAATTTTTGAAAACATACGCCCGTTTGGGCGTAAAAACAATTTTATTTTTTAAGAAAATTTTATAGAATAAAAAGGAGTAAATTATGAAATTTAAAAATAATGCTTTTAACGAGCTAGAAAATAGGGGTTTTGTTTTCCAAGCAACAAACCTAGAAGAAACAAAAAGAATTTTAAGTGAAGCGCCTATCACCTTTTACATTGGCATTGACCCTACAGCTGATGACTTGCACATTGGACACTTTTTTGGACTTCAAATGGCAAAGATTTTGCAAGATTGTGGGCATAGATGTATTGTGCTTGTTGGCGGAGCGACTGCTCTTATTGGAGATCCAAGTAATAAAACTGACATGAGGAAAATGCTTTCAAAAGAAGAAGTTGCCCGCAATGCAAAAGAAATTAAAGGGCTTCTTGAAAGATTCATTGTGCTTGACGGTGAAAACCCCGCAATTATTGTTGATAATGCCGATTGGCTTAAACCTATAACCTACATCGACTTTCTTCGTGATGTTGGGGTGAATTTCAATGTGAGCGAAATGTTTAAAAAAGACCTATACAAAAATAGATTGATGCAAGGCGGACTGACCTTTATGGAAATGGGATACATGCTTATGCAGGCCTTTAATTTTGTTCATCTCAACGATAAATTTGGCTGTGTTCTTCAGATTGGTGGTTCCGATCAATGGGGGAACATTGTAGCAGGAACGGAACTCAGCCGAAAAATGAATTTTAAAGACGGAACTGAACGGCCTCTCATGATGGGTTTAACTTGCCCTCTTCTCACCAATGCCGAAGGAATAAAAATGGGCAAAACTGAAAAAGGAACTTTATGGGTGTCAAGAAGCAAAACATCGGTGTTTGATTTCTTTCAACACTTTGTAAACTGTCTTGATGCCGATGTGGAAAGACTACTTCGTTTTTTCACAAAGATTGATGTCAAAGAAATTCAAAGAATGTGCAAGCAAGATATTGTGAAGGCTAAAAAACTCATGGCTTTTGAAGTGACCAAACTTGTTCATGGTGAACTTGAAGTTGAAAAAGCAAGAAAGACAAGCGAAGAACTTTTTTCAAAAGGAAAAGCCGATGAAAACATGCCTACCGAAGAGATTAACCTCTCCAACAATACAAATGTTGTAGATTTTCTTTCAAAGCTTTCAATATTTAGTTCAAAATCTGAAATAAGGCGCCTTATTGAACAAAACGAAATTATTATCAATGACAAAAAAGTTGAAAGTATAGATGAAAACATAGATCCAACAAAAAAGAAAATAATCGTTAGAAAAGGCAAAAAAAACTTTCCTAAAAGTAAAAATTTCTAACAATAATAATTGATATTTTAATTCTCTCTTATCGTCAAGAGGATAAGTACCTTCCTGTGAACCAAAAGAACCTGAAACATAGTCTATTTTAGAGATAACAGAATCATGTAAATCCATATGTGGTTCATAAATTCATCTAACTGTTTTTTGTCTTTTATTTCAATAAATGTGTCCACTTTTTATCTTTCTCCATAAACAATAATGTAATCTAGCTTGCAAATGTTTATCCCTTGAGTTTTTTATAAAACCAACACCGACATTAAACCCTTTTCTATAGGAGCTTTAAAGGTTTCTAATAATTGTTCGTATTTCTGTTTGTTGAAGTTTTCATTTTTACTCTCTTCATCTCCGAATTGATTACCTAAAATTAAAACATACTTTGCGTTTGCATGATTAATTTGATTATATCGTTCAATTAAAAATAATTGCTTAGATATGTAATGATAGCCATACATTGGCATATTTAACCGCTTTACCTCTACAAACTCTTCTGTTTCTCCTTGTTTTATATATAGATCAAAAACTATATTCCCTCTCATTGAGGCATTGTAAAGGTCTATTTTTGCTTCTCTTATTATAGTGGCCTGTTCATAGTGTTTTAATTTTATATATTTATTTAGTGTTTCAAATTCGGTGTTGCCTCTATAGTTTGAATTGCCCTCTTGCTGAATATTTTCATCAGAAGCTTTTAACTTTTTCTCTTCCTCTGTTGCAGGTTTTACATCGGCTAAATTTATAGAAATATTATTATTGATATTAGCTATGAGTTTTGTTAAGTTTAAATTTTGCTCTCTTAAAGTTTTATTTTCCTTTTCAATTAAATTCTTTTCTTTTTTCATATTTAATAAATTACCAATTTGAAAAGAATCAAACGAGTCTATACAAACAATAACTAATCCTATTATTAAAACAATTATTATTTCCGTAGTTAAATATGTATTTTCTACATCAAAATAGTCGTAACATATTAAAAAAATTACAAAGCAAAACATTAAAATTTTAATATTTTGAATAAAACTGACCAACCCTTATTTTTATTATTCATTTTATCCTCACAAAAATATGCTTAATTATATCATATTAAAAGTTAATATTCAACTACTCCAATTAATAGTTTTTATAAGTAGACAAAATTGCACGCTTATGATATATTTTTAGTGTTCAAATTAATACATTAAAGGAAAATTTATGAGCCATATAATAGAAATTAAAAATTTAAAGAAATATTTTGGCAACACAAAAGCAGTGGATGATATATCCTTTTCTGTGGAAGAAGGAAATCTGTTTGCCTTTTTAGGCCTCAACGGCGCTGGGAAAAGCACAACTATAAATATTTTAGTTGGAGTGTTAAAAAAAGATAGTGGCGAATGTTTTGTAAACAATATATCTATAGATGAAATATCTAAGATATTGCCAAATATTGGAATAGTTTTTCAGTCCTCCGTGCTTGATAAAAATTTGTCTGTGTATGACAATTTAAAATATAGAGCCATGCTTTACGGAATGGATAAAAGAAAGTTTGAAGAAAACCTAGAATATTTTATAGACAAGCTAGACCTAAAACAAATATTAAAAAAACAATTTGATAAGCTAAGTGGCGGACAAAAGAGAAAAGTGGATATAGTTAGAGCACTTTTACATAAACCAAAAATTTTAATACTAGACGAGCCAACAACTGGGCTAGATCCTAAAACTAGAAAACTAGTTTGGGATATGATAAATGAATTTAGAAAAGCAACAAATTTAACCGTAATTCTTACAACTCACTATATGGAAGAGGCAAACATTGCTGACAATGTTGTGATCATTGATGCTGGCAAAATTGTTGCCGAGGGCTCTCCTCTAGCTTTAAAAAACAAATATGCAAGCGACTTTATTAAAGCCTATAAATATGATAAAAAGCTTTTATCAATTTTAGAAAATGCTAACATTCCATATAAAAAAGATAAAAGCTACCTAGAAATAAAATTTAAAAACACAAATGACGCAAAGAATTTTCTTGTTGAACACAGCGAACTTTTTAAAGATATTGAAATAGTTAAAGGCTCTATGGATGATGTGTTTTTATCTGTTACTGGAAAAAATTTAAAGGAGAATGTATGAGCAGTAAAGCTGAATTTAAAAAACTCACCTATTTAACTTCTAGAAATATAAAGCTATATTTTAAAGATAAGATGACTTTTTTAGTTTCCCTAATAACCCCACTTATATTGCTCGTACTTTTTATTGCTTTCCTTAAATCAACCTATGAAAGCAGTTTGATATCAATTACCCAAGGTTTTAATTTAGACCAAAAACTTATAGATGCATTCACTGGTGGCTGGCTATTTTCCTCTGTTCTTGCGACTTCTTGTATAACCGTTGCTTTTTGTTCTGGAATAATGGTTATTGATAAAATCAATAGAGCGAATATCGATTTTATGGTATCACCTGTTAAAAAAAGTACGCTTCAATTAAGTTATGTACTTGCCAATCTGTTTTCTACACTCATTGTCACCTTTGTTTTATTAGTTGTAGGGCTAGTTTATCTTGCTTGTGTTGGGTTTTATATCTCTTTTGTAGATCTTTTACTAATAATTTTTGGAATTGTTGTAACCTCGCTATTTGGCACCCTTCTTGCCAATATTATTTGGACATTTACCCATTCACAAGGAGTGGTAAGCGGAGTTTGCACTCTTGTGTCTGCCTTATATGGCTTTATTTGCGGAGCATATATGCCAATTAACACAATGGGAGCAGGCATGCAAGGGTTTGTATCACTTCTACCTGGAACTTATGCGACTGTTTTGTTTAGACAGGGCTTTTTAAATGGCGTTTTAAAGGAAATGGGAAAAACTTTACCAAATGAAATGATAGAGGGTATTGCAAGTGGGTTTGATGTAAAAATGTCCTTTTTCGGGCATGATGTATCCACGCTAGCTTTAATTTTAGTAATAACTATATCCACGCTAGCACTACTAGGAATATTTTTGCTTATAAACAGCTTAAGAAAAAAACAGCTAAAAAAAAGAATACAGTAAAATGTATTCTTACAATAGAAGTTAACCTTAAAAACTTTCGGGAACAAGCCCTAATTTATTTATTGATGTCATTGCAATATTTAATGATTCATATACATTAAGAACATCTCTATAATCCCACAACTTTAAATCTTTTAATGTAGAAATTTCTTCACTTTCATTTTTAATCTTTTGTAACTGCTTTTCATCGGATACCGCAACTATAGCTTGTACCCCTTTATTGTTGTTTGCTTTTTGCAAATTTAAAAGCATACTATCTATGCCACCCTTTGTTTGCACCTCGAAAACATACATTATCTTTCCCATATTTCCAATATTAACGCTCCAAACCGCGTCTACCTGAGCGCCCTTCCCCACTCTAACTTCAGCTTCAGCATCAAACCCCAAAAGGCTTCCTATTTGCACTATCTTTTCTATGATTTCATCATGAATAAATTCCTGCTCTTTAGGTGTGATGTCACTAGAGATATTTTCATCTATTTGCTTGTCTAAATACAAATTGGCAACCTCCCAAAGATAGTAATTTACTGCCAACATATTTTCACAGGGCAAGTTTTCTTCTTTTAAAAGAATTTCTAAATTTTTAACCACTTCACAAATTTCTAAATATTTTTTGCCATTAAACTGATAGTTATATTTAGGAGGTTGAACTAGTTCTAAATAATCAAGAGCCTTTAAAACTTGATTATTTGCCAGAGCATATTTTTCGGGATAAATATATACAAGTAGCTCACTCATGTAAGAGGGCCCAAAAAATTTTGCACTCTTTAAAAACTTATTCCATCTTACAGTTAATTCTTGCTCGCCATACAAAAAGTCTATCAACATTTTTTCAAGTTTTCAAAGCCTTTGTTTGTAGAAATCATTTTATCTACCAAATATTTTTTACTTCCATAAATGGCCGAAGCCCATAATTTTCCAATAAACTCAACAAATTCTTCTTCTTTTAAGTTTAAAAGAACATCTTTTTTAAATTTTTGGTAAAAAGAAATTTTTTCTTTTCTAGCTTTTAAATCTTCCATTGCTTGATTATTCTGCTCTAAATATTTTTTATACGCTTTTATTGACTCTTTAATTTTTAAATTATTCATTTTAACTCCTTAAAACTAATAATATAACAGGAGCAATAATTTTGTCAAATTATAAATTTTCAAATAAAAAAATGACCAAAAGGTCATTTATTTATTATTAATCCCCACAAAATTTTCTATTGGCATGGAAAAGGTTATGCCACTAACATTTTCATCTTTAAACTCTTTTTTTATTGCCTTTATTATTTTATCCTCCACGCCTTTATCAACTACATTTAATATTATTTCTTTTTCGCTACTTATGTCCATGCCAAGAAATGTGGAAAAATTTGCACCTGTGCCTCGGGCATCAAATATTGTTCCACCGCTTGCACCATTTTCACGCGCTATCTTCATAACCGTTGATGCATAGCCATAGTCCACTACTGTTACAACTACATTTTTTTCTACTTTTGCCATTTTTACTCCCCCTAATTTTAAACTGAACATTATGCCCGACCTTGCATGTTTAAATAGCTCT
>CAMMNR010000041.1 GCA_946498265.1 uncultured Clostridium sp.
CTTTTTCTTCTCCACTTATTTTGTCTCCTAAGTCTTTTAATGTTTTTTCACTATTATATATTAAGCTTTCTGCATTGTTTTTAACTTCAATTTCTTCTTTTTTCTTTTTATCTTCTTCAGCATGTGCTTCTGCATCTTTTACAGCTCTATCTATATCTTCATCAGTTAAATTTGTTGATGCTGTAATTGACACATTTTGCTCATTTCCTGTTGCCATATCTTTTGCTGATACATGTACTATACCATTTGCGTCTATATCAAATGTTACTTCTATTTGTGGTACTCCTCTTGGTGCTGCTGGAATTCCTGTTAATTGGAATCTTCCAAGTGTCTTATTATATGCTGCCATTTCTCTTTCACCTTGTAAAACATGTACTTCTACTGATGTTTGACCATCTGCAGCAGTTGAGAATATTTGTGATTTTTTAGTTGGTATTGTTGTATTTCTTTCTATTAATTTTGTGAATACTCCTCCATAAGTTTCAATACCTAATGATAATGGTGTTACATCTAATAATACTAAATCTTTTACATCTCCTGAAAGTACTCCACCTTGGATAGCTGCTCCTATTGCAACACATTCATCTGGGTTTATTCCTTTATCAGCGTCTTTTCCTGTTATTCTTTTTACTGCTTCTTGTACAGCTGGAACTCTTGTTGATCCTCCAACTAATAATACTTTATGAATATCATTTGGTGTTAATCCTGCATCTTTTAATGCTTGGTTTACAGGTCCTGCAGTTGCTTCTACTAAATCGTGAATTAATTCTTCGAATTTTGCTCTTGTTAATTTAACATCTAAATGTTTTGGTCCTGAACTATCAGCTGTGATAAATGGTAAATTAATTTGTGTTTGTTGAACACCTGATAATTCTATTTTTGCTTTTTCTGCTGCTTCTTTTAATCTTTGCATTGCCATTTTATCATTGCTTAAATCGATGCCATCTGATTTTTTGAATTCACTTACTAAATATTTTATAATAGCTTCATCAAAGTCATCTCCACCTAGGTGTGTATTACCATTTGTTGCTAAAACTTCAAATACTCCATCACCAATATCTAATATTGATACGTCAAATGTTCCTCCACCTAAGTCATATATCATTATTTTTTGATCTTGTTCTTTATCCATTCCATATGCTAATGCTGCTGCTGTTGGTTCGTTTATAATTCTTAAAACTTCTAGTCCTGCTATCTTTCCTGCATCTTTTGTTGCTTGTCTTTGGCTATCACTAAAATATGCTGGTACTGTAATAACTGCTTGTGTTACTTTTTGTCCTAAATAGTTTTCTGCATCTGCTTTTAATTTTTGTAATATCATTGCTGATATTTCTTGTGGTGTGAATTTGTCACCTTCTATATCTACTTTTTCATTTGTTCCCATTTTTCTTTTTATTGAAATAACTGTATTGTCTGGATTTGTAACAGCTTGACGTTTTGCTATTTGTCCTACTAGTCTTTCTCCATTTTTTGAAAAAGCTACTACTGATGGAGTTGTTCTATTTCCTTCTGCATTTGGTATTACTACTGGCTCTCCACCTTCCATAACTGCTACACATGAGTTTGTTGTTCCTAAGTCAATTCCTATAATTTTTCCCATTCTAATTCATCCTTTCTTTACTGTTTTTTGGGATGGGGTCAAAAAACAGTTTTTATTTTATTTTTTGCTTCTCTCCCCACCAATGAAGCTATTTTATATATAAAATTAATAACTAAATTTATTTTTATAATAGTTCTATTGCTAGATATCCACCTAATAATAAAGTTGCAACATATTTTACTGCTATATCTATTACCACAGATATTATTACAAAAGGTACTCTTTCCAAAAGATAACGATTATTCAATTTGTCTACTATAAGTATTACTATCAATCCTATTACGAAAAATGCTCCAAATGTCAATAATATCAATAATAATGACACATATCCCCATAATAGCATTCCTATGAATAATACTACTTCCATTCCAACTGCATAGATTAATACTTTTTTTAAATACCCTACATTTTTATCCATAGCAGAATATATGATACAAAATATTACTATATCTAATAATATTCCTAGTATTCTTATCATTTTCATTCCCCTTTTAATTTGCTACTACAACCATTGAATGTCTAATAACTCTATTTCCTATTTTATATCCTTTTCTATATTCTTGAACAATTTCTTTTTCTCCTTTTTCATCATCTTGCACACTACTTACAGCTTCATGTATACTTGGATCAAAAGTTTCTCCTACTGCTTTTATTTCTTCTACTCCTTTTGATTTTAATACATCTTTAAATTGTTTCAATACTAATTCTATACCTTGTTTGTAGCTTTCGTCTTTTGTTTCTACTTTTGCTGCATTTTCTAAGTTATCTACTACTGGTAATATTACTTCTATTACATCAGAAAGTATTGAATTATATAATCCTTCTCTTTCTTTTGCACTTCTTTTTTTGAAGTTTTCAAATTCTGCTAATATTCTTTTATATCTGTCATCTAGTTCATCATAATCTTGTTTTGGTACCATATCCTTATGTTTGCTTTTTTCTTCATTTTTATTCTCTTCATTTGATACTTCTTTTTTAGAAACCTCTTCTTTAACTTCTTTTTTTAATTCTTCTTTATTTTCTGCTTCTGACATTTTTACCACCTTTCCTTAATTTGGAAAAGAATCGTTATTCGGCTAGGTGACCGAGTTGTTAATTTATGAGGCGTACTCATTGTATGTTGATTAAATTAACAATGAAGGTCAACAACGCCAAATGATGATTATTTTTCAAATTAAAATTCTTTGAGTTTCTTATTAATGTACTTCATAACTGAAATAACTTTTGAATAATCCATTCTTTTAGGACCTATAATTCCTATTGTTCCTAAATCTTTTCCATTAACTTTATGCTTAAAAGTTACTACACTAAAATCTTTTAACTCATCTTGTTTATTTTCTTCTCCTATATATACATTTATATCTTCTGCAAATCCTGAATTTAACATATCAGCCATTAATTCTTTAGTATCCAATATATTAATAAAATTTTTAGCAACTTCTAAACTATTAAATTCTGGTAAATCAAAAGATTTATTAGCTCCTTCTAAATATATCTTATCATCTTCTTGAAGTACTTTTTTTATTTGTTCTATTACAGGTTTTATAACATTTACACTATATGTCATTTCATCATACAAATAATCTTCTAATGGTCTATCTATAGTTTCTATTGGTTGTCCTTTGAGTTTATTATTAAACATATAATTCATTGTTTCTATTTGTTTTTGATTGACATCTTCATCAAATTTTATAATTGTTTCTTTTACTAGTCCTGTATCAGTTAGTATTACTGCTAACATCATCCTTGAACCTAAAAGTACAAATTTTATTTCTTGTATTATTTGATTTGTTGTTTTTGGTCCTATAGAAACTGCTGTATAATGAGTCACTTCAGAGATTGTATTTGCTGTTATTTTTGTTAAATCTTCTATTTCATTTACTTTGGTTTCTAATTTTGAACTTATATACTTTATTTCTTCCAAACTTATATCTTTATCATTTATAAGTTCATCCACATAATATCTATATCCTTTTTCTGATGGAATTCTTCCACTAGATGTGTGAGTTTTATCTAAATACCCATTTTTCTCAAGTTCTGCCATTTCATTTCTTATTGTTGCACTACTACAATCTAATCCATGGTTACATGTTAAAGCATTTGAACTTACTGGCTCTGCTGTATTTATATATTCTTCTACTATTGCTTGTAATACTTTTTTCTTTCTTTCATCTAACAATTTTCTCACCTCTCAAAGCTAATTGTTAGTTTTTTATATTTTTTAGCACTCTCTATTATTGTTTGCTAACTTGTTATATATTATACTCTTTTTTAGCACTTGTCAATACATTTTGCTAAAAAAATTGTGAATTTTTTGTGAATTGTGCCAAGAATTGCCAAAAGGGACGGGCTATTTTGGCACAAAAAAATAGGGAAAAAAAAGGACGTCCCGTTTTTCCCTATTCTTTCATTTGCTTTAGCATCCATAATTTTTTAGAGTAATTTGAAATATATTCATCCATTAATGATGATGTTGCATATTGTTTTTGATTATCTGCTTCTTCTTTAATTTTTGTTACCTTTTGCAACAATTTTTCTAAATCTTTTATAATATTTGTAAATACATCACAATCATTTATCTTTTCATTTCTAGCTTCTTCTATACATGTATTTGCCAAATAATCTTTCATTGTTCCTAGAGGTTCATTTCCTAATATAAGGATGTGCTCTGCTACTTCGTCAATTTGTTCATTTATTTCATTATAATATTCTTCTAACTTTTCGTGTATAACAAAAAAATCCTTTCCTACTATATTCCAGTGATAATTTTGTACTTTTCTATAAAATACATTTAAATCTGATAATAATTCATTTAAACATTTTACCATGTTTTCCATATTTATCATCCTTTCTTTTTTGTTTATATTAATTTTTCCATTCTGTATTTTTTTATACTTGTTTTTGTTATATTTTTATTATTTTTTCAAATAATATAATTGTTTGAAAATTTTTAACATATTTGAAAGGTATGGTGATTTTATGGATAGTCCTGGATATATCTTAAATGAAATTAATAAAGGAATAAAAATGGGAATGGATTCAATATCTACAGTTGCTGAAAAAGTTCAAGATGACCGTTTTAAAAAAGATTTAAAATATCAATATGATAAATATAATGAAATATTAAATAAGGTCAATGACGAATTAGATAATTATGATGATTTTCCTAAAGAATTAAATCCTATGCAAAAAGCTATGGGATGGATGAGTGTTCAATTTAATACTTTAGATGATAAAAGTAATTCTAAAATTTCTGAAATGATGATTCAAGGTACCAATATGGGAATTATTGAAGGTGTTAAATTGTTAAATCATAATCCTGACACAGATCAAAATGTGAAAGATATTTTGAATGAATTTATTAAATTTCAAGAAAATACGGTTGAACAACTTAAAAAATATTTGTAATGCTATAAAAGGGACAGTTCTTAATATGCATTTTTGTGCCAAAGGGGACGGGCTATTTTGGCACACTTTATTTATTCAGCATTTTATAAAATTAAAATGTATTATATAAGGTGTGCCAAAATAGCCCGTCCCCTTTGGCACACCCTTTATTGTTCTCCTTGATATTCTATATTTCTATTAAATGCTAGTATAGACTGGAATATTGGAGGAAGTATTATTAATCCTATTCCAAATAGTCCGCCTTTTCCAAAGTTTTCTGATAAAAGTATTCTTTTCATAATAGCTATTATAAACATTGCAATCCATCCAAATATAGGAATTAACCAAAGTAGCATAAGAAATGGTGATAATCCACATATTTTATACATTGTAACTTGTCTATAAAATGGAATTATTGCTGCAAATCCATTTTTTCCTGCTTTTTTGTATATAATCCATCTTGTTATTGTACAATATATAAATAATATCACAATTACCCAAAGTACTGTTTTTACAGTATTATTTGCAAGTAAAATTTTAAAAACTAATCCTACTTTTTGGGATGTTGTTGTATTGTTTATAGCATTTTCTACTGCTTCTCCTGGTGAACTTCCTTCTTGCAAGCTTTTTCTTATTTCGTTTATATTTTCGTCATTTTCTAAGATATTCCTTATCTCTTCTTGGTCTGTGTTTCTTATAAACTCTGCTCCTGCATCTATTACATCTTCACTTACTCCCGCTTCTTCTGATATTTTATCTTTATTTTCTAATATCATATTTGCAATTTCATCATTTGTATATTCCTCTGTTATTTGGTCATAAATTTCTAATATTTCTTCATTTGTTATATTTTCTATGTTTTCAGGTATTTCTACTGCCTTTACATTATTTTCTATAAAAAATAATGTTACCAATAAAACTATTATTATTAAGATTCCTATTTTTTTTATTTTCATAAATTTTCCTCCTTTAAGAACTTGTAAAATCTTTTTTCTTTTTCTTGTTTTCCTGATGAATCTATAAATACTATTCTTCCATTTTCATCAGCTCTGTTTATTAATTCATTTTCTTCTAAAACACTTTTTAGATGAACAGATAATCTATTTGCTCCATTAAAAAATCTTACATTTCCACCTAATACTTGGTCAATTTCTTTTTGTATCAAAGGATAATGGGTGCATCCTAAAACTACATTTTCTATTTTTCTTTTATATTGACCTATATTCCTTTCCAAATAGTTTTTTATTTTACTCTCATTTCCTTCTTCTATCACGTCTGCAAGACCCACACATTCTAAAAGCTTTGTTTTATGATTGTCATATTTATGATATAGCAAATTAAATTTTTCACTTTCTATAGTACCTTTTGTTGCCATTACTAATGTTTCTTTATCATAAGCATAATCATATACCATTTTATATGCAGGTTCTATTGCAATTATTGGAATATTTTTATATTTTTCTCTTAAATAATTGGAAGCTATGCTACTAGCTGTATTACAAGCAATTACAACTGCCTTGCAATTTTTACTTAATAAAAATTCAAATATTTCCTCACATCTTTTTATTATTTCTTCTTTTGTTTTATCTCCATATGGATTGCTTTTTGAGTCACTATAATATATATAATTTTCATTTGGTAATACTTTAATTATTTCTCGAAGTACTGTTACACCTCCAATACCTGAATCAAATACTCCTATATTTCTTTCTTGCATTATCT
The DNA here is from genome assembly GCA_946498265.1 of uncultured Clostridium sp. GTDB lineage: Bacteria > Bacillota > Clostridia > TANB77 > CAG-508 > CAG-269. Next base: position 6,710 of record CAMMNR010000041.1, read on the forward strand.
ACTCCTTATTATTTATATATGCTATTACTTTATCATTTTTTTCTATTTTTTTCAATACCATAAATGTGCTAAAGAGTCCGCGTTATTTTGTCACATTTTATCCAGAACTTTTGAAGCATTTTTCCATTTTGGGGACGCGTCCCAAAAGGGAATTCTTACAGAAAATGTTTTATTTTTATCAAGACAGAGTTCATGCGCCAATTTTACGAAAGTAAAATTGTGTGCAATCATCAGAGCAAATCGACATTCTTATATATGAAAATCAATTTTCCTATATAAGAAATCATAAGAGGGTGTCCTGAAATAGGCCCCCTCTTTTCATTACCAAAAAATCTTCTTAAAAAGTTTTCCTCTTTTTTAGATTTTAAGGTCCGTCCCTTCAATCCCTAATTTTAGGGATTGAAGGAACGTCCCCTATATGTTTTTAATATTTTTCTTTTTAAATATAACAAATGTTGGTATTATCATAATTATGAAATATACTATACAAATAATTGCAGAGAATATTGGCGTTAAACCTTCCATTAATGGCATACTTCCATATAAATATTGGCTAAAGTCCCAATTTAATGTTACAAAATATCTTAAAAATCCTATATTATATTGTATTGCTAGCTGATTTATTATTGCTGCTCCCATATATCCTAGTAATGGTAATGCTATAGCTACTGGTGCGTTTGTAAATATGGTACTTAATGCAAATGATAATGTAGCAAGTAGTATTATAATTGGTAATTGTGCAAGTATTTGTATTCCTAAATATGCAAATACATTTATTTCTTCTAACATATTTGTATTAAAGTTATACTCTAATATTGGTATTGATAAACTATCAAATCCAAAAATAATTCCTCCAACTATTAATTCCATACCTACTATTACAGCAACTGAGAATACTATCATTATTAATACCGTAATAAATTTTGATAATAATATTTTATTTCTACTATATGGTTTTACTAATAATAGTTTTATTGTTCCTTTATTGAATTCTTCACTTACTATAGTTCCTGCTATCATTATTACAATAACTATTATGAACAATCCAAATTCACTAAAGAAACGTGAAAGTATTCCTCTTAAATCATTTCCTTTGTTGATGTCTTCATGACTTTCTATTATATATTTACTTATTTCTTTATCTTCTATTGCTTGTTTATAATCTTTTTCTTCTTGGTATGATAATTCTTCATTTGAATCTTCTATTTGTGCTATCATATAACTTTGTTCTTGATAATTAGATAAAGCTATATTCATATAGTCATATCCATATTTTATATCTTCATCTACTCTATATCTAGCTACTTCTAAGTCTATTTTAGCAGTCTTAATCTCTAAATCTAATGCTTCTAGTCTTTGTTTATCTTCTGTTGTGTTTTTCTCATCTTCTAATGCTTTTAATTTTTCTTCTGCTTTTTGTAATTCTTCATTTGCAAAATATCTCCAATCATCATTTTTTAATCTATTTGATAATTCGTTTATTTGTTCATTTATTTTATTTGCTTGTTCTTCGTTTTTTTCTGCTCCATATAAATATGTGTTTCTTTCATTTACATATGCTTCTACTGTTGATGCAATTATTTGTATTTGCCATGCATCACTACTGTATTCTTTCATCATTTCATTTACATCTATTACTGTTTTATATTCTATATACATTTTTGTATCACTTGGTTTATCTGGGTCTAAATTATTTATTTCTTGTTTTGCATATTCGACATAGCTATCACTATAATATGAATAGCTTGAATTTCCATAAAAATATTTATATATACAATTTGATAAAATTACAAATGCTAATGTTACAAATAATAAGATGTAAATTGCTTTTTTCTTAAAAATTTTTGTTAATTCATTTTTTATTAAACTACTCAATTACATTACCCCCTGTCTTTTCAAAAAATGCTTCTTCTAATGATTTTTCTTCTTTCTTTACTTCATAAATAGCTATTTTATTATTTACAAGTAATTCCACTATTTCTGGTATTTCTTCTTTTACTGCATCAATTTTAAATCTATTACTATCTATTATAATTGCTCCTGGTAATAATTCTTTTATTTTTTTAGTATTATCTATTTCAAATAAATTGTAATTTGCTCTTGCTTCTTTTTTAATGTCTGATATTCCGCTTGTTTCTATAATTTCTCCATTTTTTATAATACAAACTTTATTACATAAATTATCAAGTTCTGCTAAGTTATGGCTAGATATTAGAATTGCCATTTTTTCATTTTTTGCTAAATTTATCAAAAGCTCTCTCATTTCTTTTATACCTTCTGGGTCTAATCCATTTGTTGGCTCATCTAAAATTAATAAGTTTGGTTTATGCAAAATTGCTTGTGCTATTCCTAATCTTTGTCTCATTCCTAATGAATATTTTGATACTTTATCTTTTATTCTATTTTCTAGTTTTACTAATTTTACTACTTCATTTATTCTTTTATCATCTATTCCTTTATACAAATTAGCAATTAGTTTTAAATTGTCATATCCAGATAGGTACATGTATAAGTCTGGATTTTCTACTATTGCACCTACTTTACTGATTGCTTTTGTAAATTGTTTTTCTATGTCAAATCCATTTATTTCTACTTTTCCTTCTGTTATACTTTGTAATCCTAATATTAATTTTATTGTCGTTGTTTTTCCTGCTCCATTTGGTCCTATAAATCCTAGTATGTCTCCTTGGTCTATCTCAAAAGAAACATTTTTTAGAATTTGCTTTTTGCCAAATTTTTTGTTTAATCTTTCACATTTTAAAATTTTCTCTGACATTTTTTCTCCTCCCTTTCTTTAGTTTTAGTTTATCATATGTCCTGAGAAAATAGTATTTATTTTTTCTTAATTTTATATAAACTTTTCTTTAATATTAAAAATTGGAATAAATAGAATAAAATTCTAAACATTTTTTGTAATCTTCTCTTGTAAAATCTATTGTAGGAATGATTTTTTTGTTATTAATCATTTTATCGAATTCATCTATAGTAACCCATTTAGAATCAATTACTTCTCCATCTGTATAGCTTAAATCCTTTATTTTTAAATCTTTTCGAAATAACCATATATCTTTAAAATCTTTTGCGTTATCGTCTCTTAAAGTTTTATAAAAAGTAGCATCTGACTTATTAAAATTAATTCCTAGTTCTTCTCTTATTTCTCTTAATATCGCTTGTAAGCTATTTTCACCTTTTATACAAGATCCGCTTGTGCTTTCCCACATATTTGGATATTTATTTTTTAATTTTGAGCGTTTATTTAATAATATTTCTCCTTTAGAGTTTATTATAATAGCTTGTACTACTAAATGATATTCCCCTTTTTTTAATCTTTCATTACTATGTCTATCAATTACTTTTCCTGTATATTTTCTATTAATATCATATACATCCCATAATTCCATTTATATTCACCTCATATTTAAGCATTAATTCTTTATCACTTGCTGATTTAATAAATACTATAACAAATCGGAAAGCCATTTGGTTCTACTAAATATTAGACTCTCTCTTTAGCTTTCCGTTAATTTGTTTATAATTCAACATAATTTTTTAGGTATTGCAACAAAAAATTATAGATTATTTTTATATTTTTCTACTTCGTCATAAATCTCATTCCAATTATTTACTCTTACAATTTCTTTGTCATTAATATCAGCATTCATTTTTGTTGTCATTAAGATTGATTTAATGCCATTATCTGTTAATTCTCTACAAGTTTCATAGCTATCTTCTATACATAAATCAATTTTGTTTTCTTTAAAAAATTTTAATTTATCACTTACATGCAAATTTAAGCTATCATATGGAATGCCGAAATCATTTAAGCTCTTTTTAGTAATTTCCTCAGTATCACAATTCTTAATATTCATTAATCTTGCTGTTACAAAATGTATAGTATCTCCTTCATTTTTTAATTTTCTAATTGTTTTATTTGCATTAGGAAGCATTGTGCATTCCTCTAATACATTTTTATAATACTTATCAAAAAAATCAAATTTTGTTTTTTCATCCCAACCATATAAAACTTTTAAATAATATCTATTTTTTATTAATCCAAAACTATCTCTATTAGTTGGTATACCAAATATTTCTTCTTCAAATTTATCTGCATATTTTAACATTGATTTTACTGTTAAAAATGTTGTATCATCTATATCAATTCCTATTTTCATTTTTACCTCCTTTATTTTGCTTAATTTTATTTTTATAAATATAATATTTTATAATTTATAATTGTTTCCTCCTTTTTTATTAGATTTCCACATTAACACTGTGTTTTTATAGTTTTTAGTTTAGAATTTAATTTTGAATATATTGGCTTCATCTTTTCTTCATTAGTAAGCTTTGTAGCTTTATCAATTTCAACCCATTTTACACCACTATTTTCATCTTTTTTTATTCTTAATTTTTCTTTCTCATTTGCCTCTAATAAAAAACAACAATCTAAGTGTAAATGTGATGATACAAATTTTCCCCTTTTTATATGACTATCTACTGTGAGTATTTGTAATCCATATATTCCATCACTTAGTAACTTTAAGTTATTAAGTCCTGTTTCTTCTTCTGCTTCTTTTATTGCAACATGTAATAAGTCACTATCTCCATCGGCATGTCCACCTGTCCATGCCCATGATTTATAAATATTATGATATATCATTAATACTCTAGTTCTATCTTTGTTTACTATCCAATTAGATGCTGTGAAATGACACATTTTATTTTTTCTTGTTAATACATCTTCAAATTTATCTATATATTCAAGCATTAACTCTTTATCGCTTGCCTCTTGTTCATTATATGGTATATATTTTTCGATTTGCTCTTTTAATTTCAAAATTTTCATCTACCTTTCTTTTTAATTTTTTATTGATTCTAAACCTTTTATATATCTCTCTTTATTTTATTAATCCTCCAGAACAATGAAGTTAAATTAATTTGTTATCCTTTTTAATATTCTATAAATATAATATCTTTTGCATGTGTATTCTTCTATATAATTAAACTATTACCCTCTTTATATAGTTCAAAAATCCCAGCATTTTTATTTTCCAAAATTCGATTGAACTAATTTATAAAAAATAATAATTCTTTATAATTTATATTTCTATATTAAATTCTAATAGGAGTTTTCTAATATCTTCTGCTTGGTTTGGGATAATTCTTCTACCTTTTATTCCAATTTTATTAGCTGTTTTATAGTTTTGTTCTGATGGATCATCATCTATAAATAAACACTCTTCTGCGTTCAATTTATATCTATCTAGAAGCAATCTAAATACTTTTTCATCTGGCTTTATCAAATGTTCATGTGCTGATATA